>JBFRWK010000183.1:0-36979 GCA_051439545.1 Xenococcaceae cyanobacterium
TTAGCGGGACTTTGAAAAAAACTAGGTTCAAAAAGGGGTGAAAGCCTGATATATCAATGGTTTAACATCAAAAGAACTAAATCCTTAATATATCTAGGTTTCAGACGATTTTACCTCTTCGAGGTAAAATCGGCGTCTGGTGAGGCTTTCACCCCTTTTTGAGCGGTAAAAATTGTCAAAGTCCCGCTAATAAGGTCAGTGCATCGCCCTACAAAAAATCTCTCTCTATTGATTTAAACCGTGAAAATATCTTCTTCTGCCCAAGGGGGAGTAGCATCTTTGGAAACTATACTAAGTAAGGCATAGTCTTTTTTATTTACCCCTGTCGGTAATTCTTTAGGTACTCCCATTACTGTTTGGGTTTTAAATACCGTACCTGGCATCAAATCGTGGAAGGGAAATTCTGGTTCTGTACAGCCAATACAAGGCATTCCCGCACGAGTTTTAGAAGAAACTCGATTCCACAAGATACGGTTACAGGAAGAATGAGTCATCGGTCCACGACAACCCAGATCATAAAAGAGACAACCGTGACGCTGTCCGAAGTCGGAAGTAGAAGCTTTATAGGCAAAGTGAACGTTGCGGGTACAACCAGTTTGGGTAAAGCTGCGGAAGAAGGTTTGGGGGCGATGGAATTCATCGAGGGTAATATCCTCAATTCTACCCTTGGCAACAGCTACCAAAATTTGAGTAATCCAGTCTGGATGGGCGGGACAACCAGGAATATTAATCACGGGATATCCTGTTTGGCTGCGGAAGTCTGTACCGAGATAGCCTCCCTCTTTGCGCTTGAGAAACTGGAGTCCAATCGATTCACTAGGATTGGGAGCCATGGCAGGAATACCGCCATAGGTGGCGCAATCTCCCACTGCAACCACAAAATTAGCCACTGCTGCTAAATCGCTCAACCAGTCTTTCATCGGACGACCTGCAAAACGATTCCATTCGCCAGTGCCATTAGGAGCATTAACAACACTACCTTCAAAAACTAGGATATCTAAGGGAATTACTCCCGCAATACAATCTCTCAGGAGTTGTTGCAAGTTATCGCCTAACTCCAATCCTAAGGAGGGATGCCAAAGTACATTAATTCCAAAGTCTGTAACCAGGTCACAAACACTTGGTTCTTCGGCATTTAAAAATGACATAGTGTTGCCCGAACAAGCACCACCTTGCAGCCAAAGTAGATTAGCCATGGGTATTTTCTTCTACTCTAATATTTCCATCGGGTTGTCAATAATTAAGGCAGTGCGCGGTCAGCGACAGCAAGGCTCGCAAAGCGATATTGCTAATAGTAAATATTTGCCTAAATTATTTGCTTAAATTTCCGACTTTTTTTGCCTATATTTACAGGAATCTTGCCACAAATTTTTGCTTATCTTGTTTGACGTTTAGATTTTTTTTATTAATTTGTCATGACAAGAACACAATCGATAATCTCTGTATTTTAAATTTATATATCTAAACACTAGAGTAATGATTATAAAAAAAACTCACTAATTTTAAAGGCTATAATTGTTAGTTAGAGCAGAGATATGATTCGATCTAACTATATCGGTACTTGAAGCTTAGGACTATAGCTGTAAGAACATAAGATTAGCTAAATTCGCCCATTATTAATTACTTAAACAACCAATAAATTGTTAAACTTCGTGAGTTAACCAAAACTAAATTAGCAGAAAAAATAAAAATTGTTGGATTTAGAAAAAATAAAATATATAAATAAATTATTGTTCTTTAAAACTTCAAATTAAGAGACTAGTCAAAGAATTATTAATATTTAAAAAATATTGAAAAGAGTTATGCAACCAGTAGCAAAAAAACTAGAGAATTCAACGGGACTGATTAGTCAAAGCCAAACAACAGTCAAAGCAGCGATCGCAGCCATTGAATCGGAAACCGCGTCTTTATCCGAAAAAATTGAAATGCTGTTGGCAATAGCTACAGATTTACAAAAAAAACCCAAAAGTACTCAACAATTAGAAGCAGCGATCGCTTTATACGATAAAGCCATAGAATTATCTTTCAAAAGCTATCCTCTTTTTAAAGCTAGAGCCTTAGTAGGCAAAGGAACTGCTTTGAGAACCATTCCTTCAGAATCGGCAGAACTATTATTATCCGCCAAACAAGCCTATGAATTAGCCTTACCTATATTGCAAGAATTAGCTTCACCAAAAGAAGTCGCCGAAGTTGAAATGAACCTGGGTTTAGTCTTGCAAGCTCTAGTACCCTTTCAGCAAGCTAAAATGCAGGATGCTATCTCTGCTTATAAGCGATCGCTAAGAGTGTTTAATGGATTAACCCATCCTCAAGAATATGCGATTTTACAGAATAATATCGCGATCGCCTATTTATCTTTCTCCCTCGCTCCAGAAAAAGAAGAAATACGTCAGGCATTAGCAGTGCAGTCTCTAAAAGAAGCTTTGCAGTGGATTACTTTAAATAATCACCCCAATGAATACGCCATGCTGCAAAACAATTTAGCCAACACTTTGCAGTATCTTCCTAGCACTCATCCTCTAGAAAATAATCTCCAGGCGTTAGCAGCTTATGACGAGGCATTAAAAGTAAGAACTGTACGAGATACGCCCCTAGAATATGCCAGCACCATTGCTAATAAAGCCAATCTTCTCTATAACCTACCCGACGATCGAGATCGTCCAGAAGCAGGAAATCATCAAAATTTACTACAAGCAAAAACTTATTACCAAGAAGCTCTCCAGATTTTCTCCCGATACGGAGAATTAGGAAGAGGGGAAGTTGTGGCAGCAGCCTTAGTAGAGGTAGAGAGAGAGTTGGAAGCATGGGGAGAAAGTAATAAGTAATGAGTAACCACTAATCACTAACCACTAACTACTAACCACTAACCACTAACAATCATCAAAGGAAAACGCAAAATGACAAATTTTTTAGTTAATTTGGCTAATAATCCTAACTTACAAAATTTTTTGCATAACCTAATTGCAGGGGAAATCACTTGGTTTACCGCTCTGTTTTTACTGGCAGTCGCCACTGCTGTTTCCATCCTTGGGGGAGCAATTGGGGGAATCTTGTTGGCAGGGAAAGACTTAGGCTATCGTCTGGCTGCGATGATTGGCGGTTTATTTGGCCCTGCGGGAGTAATCCCTACTGTCGCGATCGGACTATTGGTATTGAAATTAGTATAGGAGTTAAGAACAATGCTTGAAGTAGGTTGGTTTTCTACAAAATTGCT
Organism: Xenococcaceae cyanobacterium; assembly: GCA_051439545.1. Lineage (GTDB taxonomy): Bacteria > Cyanobacteriota > Cyanobacteriia > Cyanobacteriales > Xenococcaceae > JASJDJ01. The sequence continues at coordinate 3,215 of JBFRWK010000183.1, forward strand.
GCTAAAAGGCAAATTATTACGCAATCCTGGCTATTTTTACCGACAAGTAGCCATTGGGGTTATTTTAGGCTTATTTTTGTTAGTAGGAATTGGAGAGACAGGTGTCAATCTTTTAGTTGCTGTTATTTTTTCTAGTTTAGCTATAGGAACAGCAATGCCTTTTCTGCTCAAAGACGTGAAATTACAATAAAACTTTTAGCTAATCTGGCAGAAGCCCTACGTACATAATCTTTGATTCACTGTAGGTAGTTCACCTATTGGCCTTGAACTTCAAAGCCTTGAAGTTAGATAATATTTACTGCGATGAATGCTGTTGAGTAGACCACATTTTCTTATACTGGTGGTTGATATTGCCAGTGTTCTATAAAAGGTTGCCAATATTTCTCTACTTGTTGATTGTCCACGGCGGTAAATTGATAGCGATTTTGGCTATAGGGACTCAGAGAGTTTAAATATTGCTGAAAATAGGGTTTAGCAGCAGCAAAATTGTCTAATTTTAACTGTTGGTAAATTATTTCTACTTGACTGAGAGGATCTACTTTCAAATCTTCAAAACGAACTTCTACAAACCGATCTTGCTGTAACTGAGCCCGATCCTCGAATAGAGTATTCATCATTTTGGGATAGCTTTCTAAAATAACCTCATCGATCGCAACACGATCGTATGGTTGTAGTGCCATTTCTGCTAAGAGAGTACGATAAAAGTTTCTCATGGACTGAAAAACTATATAGGGATTGCGATAAATGTGAATAAACTTAGCGTTAGGAAACATGACTCGCAATAAAGCAACTCGCGCTGTATAAACTGGATTTTTAATCAGTAAGCGACGATCTGGTTGCTGCAACTGTAACTTAGTAAGGAAGTAAGTCATCGCTTTTTGCCATTGTTCTACTTCTTGGGGACTGCATCCCGTAAAAAAAATTCCCGCATCAAAATTGGCTCGAAATCTTTGAGGAAAATACAAACCATGATAAAAAGAAACAGATTGCATATTGGCAAGAGCAATTTCATCTTCTTGAGGAGAATCAAGATTGACTGGCACCCGATCGATTTTGCGATCGCTGGGTAAAGCTTTTTCTAATAGAGGTTGGATCGATTTCGCTAACAATAAAAAATCCCAAGGTAAACCAGTGGCTAGAGGAGAAACGGTAGTAAAAGCGCGATCGCGACTGAGTAGATTGTAAAGATAAGTAGTGCCACTACGCCAATGTCCGATAATAAATACTGGTGGTGACTTTAGCGATCTTGACGACTGCGCTACTAAAATTCTTTCTGCTAAAGAAAAGGGTAAACGGGATAAAGTTGCTGCTAAAATCAAACCTAGCTGAGGCAAGCGATTGGGAGCAACAAAACCATTTATATTTAGTAATTTGATTAAAGTTTTCAAATTACAACCCATTAGGGGGTGCAATAGGCGTGGTGCTGGAATTGTCATCTTGGAAACGATTTTCGCATTTGACTTGATTTTAGATTAGAAGTATAGGACGTTTCTTAGAGATATGATGGGAAAAAAAGTTCTAATTACTGGCGGACTCGGATTTATCGGACAGCATTTAGTCGATCTTTTGTTAGCAAGAGGAGATTCGATACGTATTTTGGATATCGCCGAACCAAATAAGCCTATTTCTGGGGTTGAATATATCAATGGCTCAATTGTCGATCGCGATCTGGTACGCAGAAGCATGAAAGAAGTACAAATAGTTTTTCATTTAGCTGCGAAAGCAGGTTTATGGACGCGTGATAAAAGAGAATTTATTTCTGTCAATCAATTGGGTACAAAAAATGTTTTAGAAGCAGCCTTAGAAACACCTACTATTGAAAAAGTCGTTCATACTTCTACCGAGTCAATTCTCAAAAGTTATCGTCATCGCCATCATCAAACTAAGATCGATGAATCGGTTAAACTAATTCTTGAGGATATGCCTGGTCCTTATTGTCGAGGTAAGTTTTTAGCAGAACAAGAAGCTTTTAAAGCTGTTAAAAGAGGTTTACCAGTAGTAATCGTAAATCCCACTGTTCCCCTTGGCCCTGGAGACTACCGACTAACCCCACCTTCTCGCATGATTCTCGGTTTTCTCAATGGGGATTATCCTGCTTTCTTAGATTGTATACTCAATGTCATCGATGTGCGCGATGTGGCAATGGGACATTTATTAGCCCAGGAGCAAGGAAAAATAGGAGAACGCTATATTTTGGGTAATATCAATCTCCAACTCAGCGAGTTATTAGCAACACTTGCCGAATTAACTGGTTTAGAAATGCCAAAACAACGTATCCCTTACTGGTTGGCCTTAACTTTGAGTGTAGTTCAAGAATTTATTGCCGATCGCTTAACTCATCAACCTCCAGCAGCTTCTCTTACAGGAGTCAGACTTGCCCGCACCCCTTTGCTATTTGATAATACTAAAGCCAAACAAGAATTAGGACTTGATTGTCGTTCTCTACAGGAATCTTTACTAGATGCGATCGTGTGGTATCGGCAACAAAATTTACTGAAGCGTCAGCTAATTAAATCTATTGATAAAACACACAGATGCCAATAATATTGTTGGCAATCATTCTGGGTTCGAGAGAACGAAAGCTATTATCTCTCCCTAATTTCGCAGTACTTCATAACACATAAATAGAACTTATGTAATAAGTTTATCTCTACCTTGCAGTTGCCAAACAATTAAACCAGGAATACCTAATAATAGTTCCCGACAACGCTTACACAAAGATAGACTAAGAGAAATTGGGGTTGGTACTCCTAAAGCCGTACCAATAAGCATCAAACCACCTTCTTGCGCTCCTAATCCTCCTGGAATTAGGAATGCAGCCGATCGCACTGCCTGACCCAAACTTTCTAAAATTAACGCTTCCCAGAGATTCACTGGATGTTCGAGCCATCTCATCGCTAACCAAACTTCCCCTGCCGAAACTAAGCGAAAGGCAAAACGCCAAGCAAAAGCAAAAGCAAGTTGTGAAGTACGAGAGTACATTTTTTGTACCGATCGATCGACTGACCTAGCAGTCTCTGCCAGATTGTCACTGTGACTGAGGGGTAGAATGCGTTTACTTAATGAAGCGATCGCGCCAAATAATCCTGCTTTTTGCACGCGGTAAAAAATGAAACCAAGTAAACTTAGGTAAAATATACCGCCAATAATGGCAATAATTAACTTAAGGTCTTGCCACTGATAGAGAAAAAGCCCAAATCCTAGTAAAGCGTATAAGGCTTGAGTTGCTATTTGTAAGGTTTGATCTCCCAGAGTACTGGCTGCTGTAGTGCTGAAGGGATATCCTTTTTTAATTAATAACTGTGTCCTGACTATTTCTCCGCCAATTTGAGCCACTGGCAGGAGCCAGTTGATTGCCAAACCAATCCAAGTAGTATAAATAATTAACCAAAATGCTGGTTTTTGCTGTCGCGGAAAAAGATAGAACCAAGATAAAGCAGCACAAAATAAAGGTATTAAATAAAACAATGCTAACCAAAATATTTGCCAACCAACAATGGTAATAACTTCTTTGATAACCGTAATTCCCTGACTGGTAACTAATAAAGTTAAAAGCGCGAGGCCGATAAACCAGCCAAATAAAAGCCATCTTTTCATAATTAAATTTCTTTAACCATTACCTACTAGGAGCGATCGATCGGGCTGAGAAAATTTCACTGGCATAACTTAAAAAGGATTTGATAAAAATCGTATTTTAATAGGCGAGGAAAGTACGATCGAAGTTTTAGTTTGTCCGTATTGACTGATTTGTTCGATTAGCTTCTCTAGATGAGCGATCGATGAGACTTTAGCTTCGATCGTAAAAGAACTATCTCCCGTAACATGATGACAACATTGAATTTCAGTTAAGTTAGTCATTAAAGCAATTACCTGGGGATATTGCTGAGGGGTAGTAGTTAAGGCAATTAACGCTGTTATGGGTAAGCCAATCTTCTCTGCATCAATTTCTACTCGATAGCCTGTAATAATTCCAATTTCCTCCATTTTTTTGACTCTTTCTGCTACTGCTGGTGGGGAAAGCCCTACTAGACGACCTAATTCGGCGTAAGAGAGTCGGGCATTCTCCTGTAATGCTTCTAGTAGTTGCCAGCTAGTTCTATCTAAATTTCCTGAAAAATCAAAAGTCATAATCTTTTTTTAGTTTTGATTATAAATATATTTTGCTTAAATATCTTGCTTTAGCTCTTTAAAATCCTCAAAAAAGTTTTTATTGTAAGAATAAGCAGATATCTCAACTAATTACATGGAAATCAGTTTATTTTTACTTGGTATAGTTTTAGGATTAGCGATCGCAGCCCCAGTAGGCCCAATTGGTGTGCTTTGTATCCGCCAAACTTTAACTTTCGGATGGCCCAGAGGATTTATTTGTGGGTTGGGAGCAGCTACAGCCGATGCGATATATGGTTGGATTGCTGGATTTGGATTAACTTTTATTGCTGAGTTTCTGCTCGAACAACAAATCTGGTTGCGGTTAATTGGTGGTGCTTTCCTTTGCTATCTTGGGGTGAAAACTTTTATTAAGGTTCAAAGTAAGCCAGATACGATTCAACTAAAAGACATTAAGCTGACTGGTGTCTATACCTCAACCTTATTGCTAACCCTAACTAATCCCGCAACAATTCTAACTTTCGCTGCTATTTTCTCAGGAATAGGCTTAACTACTATTAAGGGAAATTATTTCTCGGCAATGTTGCTCGTTACAGGGGTTTTTCTTGGCTCTGGAGTTTGGTGGCTTTTTTTGAGCAGTACCATGACTTTAGTCAGAACAAAGCTGACATTAGCCCATGTTAAATATATTAATCGGATTTCTGGAGTAGTGATCACAGCATTTGGATTAATAGCTTTGGTAAGTATCAAAGGCTAAGTAGTAAAGGCAAAATATGACGCGATAGTTGAGATGGGGAATAGGTAGTAGGTAGTAGGTAGTAGGTAGTAGGTAGTAGGTAATAGGCAATGGGCGAATGTACAAATAATTTTGCCTAGGTACTTAATTAGCTAAAACCAAAAATAATCTAACATTACGCAACTTAAGAGCAGAAAGAGAGATAGGATGATTCCATAAATCTACTTCTCATTTTTTCTTCGAGTAAGCGTGGGTATTCTTTAACAAAACAAGATAAATCTCGGTTGTTGTTAAACGGTAAAAACAGCGATCGCCTTTTTGAAATTAATGAAAAATATCATTTCCCTTAGTCCGACTCCGACACCTCCTAATAATACAGACGAGTCATTTCTCGATTTACTCTCTCCATCAGGGGCAGAAGTTATTTTAGGACAGCAACCGACGGATATTCTAGCCGTACCCTTGCAACCCAGTGCCAATACCATGTTTGGCCCTCGCGGTGCTTGTTTGGTATCCGAAACTGGGTCTTTATGGGTTGCAGATACGGGACATCATCGCTTGCTTGGATGGCGAAAGCGTCCAACCAGAGACGGACAACCAGCCGACTGGGTAATCGGACAACCTGACTTTCAACAAGAGGGACAAAATGCTAAGGGAAAACCATCGGCAGCAACGGTAAGCGTACCTACGGGTATTTGTGTTTGTGGCAAAGGGTTAGCAGTTGCGGATGCTTGGAATCATCGAGTTTTAATTTGGAAGGAATTACCAGAGGATAGTAATGTACCTGCGGATTTGGTTTTAGGACAGGCAGATTTCAGCCAAAATGAACCCAATCGAGGTTATTTAGAAACCACAGGCGATCGAATGCACTGGCCTTATGGTGTATTTTATTCTCACGGTAAGCTGTTTGTTGCCGATACGGGGAATAGGCGAGTTTTAGTTTGGAATCAGCTACCAGAAGAAAACGGGCAACCAGCAGATTTGGTATTAGGACAGTCCGATTTCAATTTAAGAGACGAAAATGGTGGTGCTACGCCTACAGCTTCTAGTATGCGTTGGCCTCACGCGATCGCCATTTGGCAAGATAATTTAATTGTGGCTGATGCTGGCAATAATCGCATTACGATCTGGGACGGAATACCCACAAAAAATAATACTCCCTGTCAGATAGTTTTAGGACAGCCCAATTTTTCTGATGTGGAACTAAATCAAAGTAATTACTTTCCCACAGCTTCAACTCTAAGTATGCCCTATGGTGTAGCTGTTTATCGGGATTGGATTTTAGTTGCCGATTCTGCTAATTCTCGTTTATTGGGATGGCGAGATGTTGCAACAGGAAAACCCGCCCAAGCTTTAACAGGTCAAGCACATTTTAATAGTAAAAGCGAAAATCGTTCTTATGGTCAAGCTACTCGGAATAGTCTTTGTTGGTCTTACGGAATTCAAATTTGTGGTGATACTGCGATCGTAGCTGATTCTGGTAACAACCGAGTTTTGTTATGGTCGCTGAATCATTAAATTATCTATCCCAATCAATATGACCATTAATATTATATTTTTCATAAATCTCTAAAATTTCTTGAGTAAATTTCTCTAAATTATCATCTTTTTTTTCTTTAGCTAGTTCATAAAGTCTAATAAACATTTTTTTGCCTGTTTCTGTTTGATGGAGATTTTTTTTAAGCATATTATGGCGACTACAAAGAGTTTGCCCGTTTTCTAAAATATTTAAACCACCTTGAGAGCGTGGAATAATATGGTCAGCATGAATATCTAAACCTTCTTTTTTGCCTTGACCACAAATAACACATTTATAGTTATCTCTCTATTAGACAAATCATTATTAATAACTAAAACAAAATATATCAAATAAACTTTATAGTAAGTTTTCAACGATTGAATGCGAATATTAAGTTAACACGATCGAGCTAGAATAGCTTTAATCATGGTTCAATTTGACTCAGAAAGCCACAAAACAAACCCAGAAATCGCCGAAGAAATTCGAGTTAAAGGAACTGTTCAAGGCGTAGGTTTTCGTCCCACAGTTTACCGACTGGCAAAAGCCGATCGACTGCGGGGAGAAGTTAGCAATGATGGGCAAGGAGTTTTAATTATTGTTGTTGGCGATCGCGCTGCTATAGATAATTTTATCGAGCAATTACAAAAGGAAAAACCACCTTTAGCAAGAATAACAGAAATAATTCGCAATAAATACCAAGAAAACAGGGAATTTACGGACTTTACCATTGCTAAAAGTACTAATAACCAAAGTCGCACCGAAATTGCTCCCGATGCTGCCACTTGTCCTCAGTGTAAAGCAGAAACTTTCGATCCTTTCAGTCGTTGGTATCGCTATCCTTTTACTAACTGTACCCACTGTGGACCTCGTTTAAGCATTATCAAACATTTGCCCTACGACAGACCTCAAACCAGTATGGCAGAGTTCGTGATGTGTCCCGACTGTCAGCAAGATTATGACAATCCCCTCGATCGACGCTTTCACGCCCAACCCACCGCCTGTCCTTTTTGTGGCCCTCGCGCCTGGTTAGAAAGGGCTGATGGAAAACCCGTCACCTCTCAAATGTTTTCCATGCTAGATGATGTGGATGCAGTAGCAACTTTAATTCAACGGGGATATATTATCGCGATTAAAGGTTTAGGTGGGTTTCATCTAGCTTGCGATGCTACTAAAGAAGAAGTAGTAGCCAAACTACGCACTTTAAAAAAACGCCCCGATAAACCTCTAGCTTTAATGGCAAGAGATCTGGAAATAATTGAACAATATTGCTATATCAGTCAAGCAGAAAAAGAACTCTTACAAAGACCTGCTGCACCTATAGTTTTATTAAAACAAAAAAATTCTCCCCCAAATCCCCAAATCCCCAAATCCCCAAATCCCCTTGCCACCTCCATCGCCCCCGAACATAACTATTTGGGCTTTATGTTGCCCTATACTCCGCTACATCATCTCATCCTCAAACGGCTTAATATTCCTATTGTTTTAACCAGTGGTAATTTGTCTGATGAACCCCAGTGTATTGATAATGAGGATGCTAAAAAGAAATTAACAGCAATTGCCGATTATTTTCTCTTCCATAACCGCGAGATTGTTAATCGGGTTGATGATTCTGTTGTTAGGGTTATTTCTCCTAATCCCCCCCAAACTTGGGGGGCTAGGGGGGCGAAACTCTCTGTAAATGGGCGAATGCCATTCGCGGATACATTATCAATGCAAATTCTGCGTCGCGCCCGTGGTTATGCCCCTGCACCCATCGATTTACCAGCAGGTTTTGAAAATATTCCTCCCATTCTGGCAATGGGTAGCGAACTTAAAAATACTTTTTGTCTGCTAAGAGATGGGCAAGCAATTATATCTCAACATATCGGCGATTTAGAAAATCTGGCTGCTTGGGAAAGTTACCAACACACTCTCAATCTTTATTTAGGTTTACTAGAACATCAACCAAGTGCAGTAGCAGTCGATCTTCATCCTGAATATCTAGCAACCAAACAAGGTAAAGAATTGGCTGCTGCTAATTCTCTGCCTCTTTATTCCATTCAACATCATCATGCCCATATTGCTGCTTGTATGGTAGAAAATGGTTTACCTATAGATACACCCCCCATATTAGGAATTGCTTTAGATGGTTTGGGCTACGGTGAAGATAGTACTTTTTGGGGTGGAGAATTTCTCTTAGCTGATTATCGCAGTTACAAGCGGTTGGGAACTTTTAAACCTGTAGCAATGCTAGGAGGCGAACAAGCTATTTATCAACCCTGGCGTAGTGCTTATGCCCATCTGCAAGCAGCCTTTAGTAGAAGCAGGGAAGAAGTAAATATATTTTCCGAGTATGAAGATTTAGAGCTAGTTAAATTTTTACAGCAAAAACCCCTTAAATTATTAGACCAGATGGCAGAAAAAGGGATTAATTCGCCGTTAGCTTCTTCTTGCGGGCGTTTATTCGATGCTGTAGCTGCTGCGATCGATATATGTCGCGAATCCTGTAGTTATGAAGGACAAGGCGCGATCGCTTTAGAAGCTTTAGCCCAACAATGGATCTTAAATCACCCTGAAGAAATCGCATTTTATCCTTTTTCTGTGGAAAATAGAAAGATAGAGGGAAAATCGGCATTACTTTATCTCGAACCGCGTCCGATGTGGCAAGCATTGCTAGCAGACTTACAGCAAGGTATTTCTCAAGCTGCTATGGCAGCCAAATTTCATCGGGGATTGGCTAGAGCGATCGCGTTAATGGTAGAGAAAATTCAGAGCAACTATACGGAAGTAAGCATAGAGCAAGTGGCATTAACAGGAGGAGTTTTTCAAAATCAAATTCTACTTTTAGAAGTATCGAGTTTGTTACAAAAAATGGGTCTTAACGTTCTCACTCACTCTCAAGTACCACCCAATGACGGCGGATTATCCCTCGGACAAATCGCGATCTGCTCCGCAGCCAGGCTTCGCCTGACCGCTGCTTCTCAGTTATCAGTAAAAAGTTAACACTCAACAGTCCACAGTTGAGACATACTAACCACTAACGACTAACTACTAACTACTAACTACTAACCAAAAAAATGTGTTTAGGAATCCCTGGTCAAATCGTCGAAATAACCGATGCAAAAAATAAATTAGCTTTAGTAAATGTCGGTGGTGTCAAACGACAAGTCAATCTCGCTTGCATCGTCGATCGAGAACATCCCGTTGAATCTTGTGTCGGCGATTGGGTTTTAGTTCACGTTGGTTTTGCCCTTAATCGCATCGATGAAGCAGAAGCTGCGGAAACTCTAAAAATGTTACAGGAAATAGTAACTTTAAGCCAATAAATTATCAAAACAATTCGCAATTTACTACACATTTAAATTCATTGATAGCTATTCTCGCAAAGGTATGAGATACATCTATAGTTGTAAGTTACCAGTTATCAATCAACGATCGACCATCGACTATTAACAAAAAACAATTACTATTAATTCCCACCATTTAAATAGGAAAACTATATAAAAATGAAATACGTCAATGAATTTCGCGATCCACAAACCGCCCAAGCATTATTTAAAGAAATTAAACGTCTAAGTATCCGCGATTCGCGAATCGCCCCTACACCAGAAAAACCCCTAAAAATAATGGAAATTTGTGGCGGACATACCCATTCCATCTTCAAATATGGGATAGAAGCAGCCCTTCCCGATACGATCGAATTAATTCATGGCCCTGGTTGTCCTGTATGTGTGATGCCTAGAGGAAGATTGGATGACGCGATCGCTCTTGCCGAACAACCTAATATTATTTTTACCACTTTTGGCGATGCCATGCGCGTACCTGGGTCGAAAAAAAGTCTGTTGCAAGCTAAGGCAGAAGGTGCAGATGTGCGGATGGTTTATTCTCCCCTAGATGCTTTACCCATTGCTAAGGAAAATCCAGACAAGGAAGTAGTTTTTTTTGGGATTGGGTTTGAAACTACTGCCCCCAGTACTGCTCTAACTATCTTACAAGCAGAAGCAGAAGGAATTAACAATTTTAGTATCTTTGCCAATCATGTCCTTGTTGTTCCTGCCCTAGAAGCTTTATTAAATAATCCCGATTTACAACTCGATGGTTTTGTTGGTCCTGGTCATGTTAGTACAATTATTGGGACAAAACCCTATGCAATTATTGCCGAAAAGTATCATAAGCCTTTAGTTGTATCTGGATTTGAACCTCTAGATATTCTGCAATCGATCGTGATGGTATTGCAGCAGTTAGCAGACGGACGCTGTGAAGTAGAAAATCAATATACTCGTTTAGTGGAATCTGAAGGAAACAAAGTAGCGTTAGATGCCATTAATAAGGTATTTACAGTAAGAGAGGAGTTTGAATGGCGCGGTTTGGGTAATATTAGCCAATCTGGACTAAAAATAAACGAAAATTACGCTAATTTCGATGCTGAAGCCAAATTTACTCTTCCTAATCGTCAAGTAGCCGACGCTGCTGCTTGTCAGTGTGGAGAAATACTCAAAGGGGTATTAAAACCCTGGCAATGTAAAGTCTTTGGTACTGCTTGTACTCCTGAAAACCCTATCGGTACTTGTATGGTTTCTTCTGAAGGGGCTTGCGCTGCTTATTATAAATATGGTCGTTTATCTACTGTGGGAAAACAAGCAAAGTCTCAAAAATCTGAAGCAAAAGTAGCAAATTAGCATCCGAAGAGACTATTTATAAAGTAAATATAAAAAATTCTTTTAGGCGTAAGCAAAGGCGGTATTTCATGTCAAATGATTTAACGAATATCAGTACATTTACTGTGCGCCTGCTCACTTCCGCCGATGCTGAGGCATATCGCTCTGTGCGCTTGCGTGCGCTACATGAACAACCACCAGCTTTCGGTTCTCTCCCTGAAGTTGAGCCAAACCTCTCTGAGACTGCCACGAGACTTGCCCAGAGTGATGACCGTTGCTTCTTCGGAGCGTTTCAAAGCAAGCAACTCATCGGCATCATTCGGCTTTCTCGCTATTGGGCCCCCAACGAGAGGCATCGTGCATATCTTGCGGGTCTCTATGTCCTGCCTCCGTTTCGTTGCTACGGTTGCGGTAGATCCCTTGTCCGCGAGGCGTTGAACTGGGCAGCAAATACTCTAGGTGTCAGGCGGGTCAACCTAACAGTAGTAACCCAACAAGAAGCAGCAATTCATCTTTATAAGTCTTTTGGCTTCCGCATCTACGGCACCGAACCAGAGACCTTTTCAAAAAATGGACAGTTTTATGACGAACACTTAATGACCTTGGCACTCAACTCTGCCAATGACCGTAACTCCTAACAACCACACTGCACCAGAATGCCCAAATACGAAAAGATATTTTATGTAAGCTTGGTGTTGACCTAGAGTGCGCTCTAGGTTTTATAGTTTGAATATGATCGCTAAATTCAGTATTCAACAAGTTGCCCAGAAAACAGGCTTAAGCATCCATACTTTACGTTATTACGAAAAAGTAGGGCTGTTAGCTCCAATTCCAAGAGGAACGAATGGTCATCGACAATACTCAGTCGAGGATATTACTTGGCTAGAATTCTTGGTGCGGTTACGTGAAACTGGAATGTCCATTCAAAAAGTGCTTGCTTTTGCAGATTTAGTTCGTCAGCATCCTGACGAAGTTGGGGAAAGGCTTGTGTTGCTTGAAGAACATCGAGATCGGGTCAAAAAAAACTTGGAGGAACTGACCAATCATCTACAGGTTATTGAAATGAAAATCGAACATTATAAGCATCTTAAAGCAACGGGCAAAAGCGATCGCAACTGCATTTTTTGGAAACGTTATCTAGAAGAAAATCTAGACGACAAAACTAACTGACTATTGTAACTGCAATCAAAAATTAGGAGATTTAAATAATGAATTTTCAAAATAAAGTTGCCCTCGTGACTGGGGGTAGCTCTGGTATGGGTCGTGCTACAGCGATCGCCTTTGCTAAATATGGCGCAAAAGTTGTTATTGCTGCCCGTCGCGAAGATAAGAGTCAGGAGACAATCGAGCAAATTCATGACGCTGGTGGTGATGCCCATTTTATTAAAACAGACATGGCAAATCCTAATGAGATTCAATCACTCATTGAGAAAACAATCGATTATTATGGTCGTCTCGATTATGCGTTTAATAATGCAGGAGTTGAAGGTAAATTTGCACCCATCACCGAACTTACGGAAACCGATTGGGAACAGATAATCTCAGTTAACCTGAAGGCAGTTTGGTTATGTATGAAATATGAAATAAAACAAATACTCAAACAGAAAACTGGTGGTGCGATCGTTAATACTTCTTCTTGGCTGGCAAAAGGCGGGTTGGTGGGTTCTACCATCTACTCAGCCAGTAAAGGCGGACTTGATGGAATGGTTAGACCTGCTGCTTTAGAATATGCTAGTCGCAATATTCGGATCAATAACATTAATCCTGGCATTATTGATACAGAGATGTTAAGACGTTTCTTCGATCCTGATGATGCAGAAGCACAGCCTTTTATTCAACATATTCCTGCTCGACGTTTAGGAACATCAGAAGAACTAGCTCAAACAGTTGTCTGGCTTTGTTCTGATGCAGCTTCATACATCACTGGACAAACTATCTCTGTAGATGGTGGCTATGCAATTCCAGGACACCGTGTTTCGCTTCCAGAGAAAATTTAAGATGAAACGAAGAGATTTATTGTTTACTTTAGGAGTAGCGATCGCTCTGTTACCTCTGTATCCTGTTGCTGCCTCTGCCAAGGAACTCCCTCCCATTCAGTTACCTGCTGGTTTTCAATATCCCAACGGTATTACACGTTCTGAAGACGGAACTTTGTATGTTGGCTCTATTCTCAGCGATCGCATTCTCAAGATTAAACCCAACGGCAGAATAGAAACATTTTTTCAGGGAAATGAGGATATTTTTGCAGTGACGAGTCTACGTCTTGATGAACCACGTGGAATTTTGTGGGGGGCTTCTCCCGATGTTTTGGGTACGCCTCAAGGCAATGGTGAAATTCTTTACAAACCACACCGAATTTTTGCGATCGATATTAGCTCTGGCAAAGTCTTGCAAGTCATTATGATGCCTGATGGCGGTTTTGGTAACGATCTTGCTCTCGACTCTCAAGGTGGTTTATATGTAACGGATACTTCCCGTCCTCGAATTCACTATCTTCCGCCCAAAGCAACTCAACTTCAAATTTGGGTAGAAGACGAGCGATTTCGCACTCAACTCAGATTTGGACTCTCTGGAATTGCCCTCAGAGCAGATGGTGTATTGTTTGTAACCATGTATTCTGATGGTCGCTTATTTAAAGTAACACCGCGATCGATGGGAAATCCTCAAGTTGAAGAAATCGAACTACCTCGCAGAATTGACGGTTCTGATGGAATGCAGTTAGCTGCCGATGGTTCTCTCATTATGATTGAGGGAGGAATAGAGAGCGGTAACGGTCGCTTATTGCAACTGCACGGGTTAGAGACTGGAAATAACCCTCATTTGCAGATCCTAGCATCAGATATGGATTTACCTGTTAATTTAACCCTTGCAGGTAGAGAAGTTTGGGTAACAGAATCTCTCTTTAGCCACCGCCTTGTACCAGGAAGGGAAACAGAAGTTCCCGATCGCTTTTTTATCAGACGTTTTTTACTTCCCTAACTCGAATCGCCTATCTTGTAAGTTAGGTTTTCTTTGTCAACCCAACAACATATAGCTTCAATATGGTCGTTTATATATAATAATAAACAGTTATACTGCACGGGATAACGGGTTCTTCAGGAAGAGGAGCAAAAACTATGACCCACTCAATTCGTTGTACTTGTGGCAGACTCAAGGGGACACTCAACCGCAATGAAGATGTAAATAGGTGCGTGTGCTACTGTGCTGATTGCCAAGCCTTTGCCCGTTTTTTAAAACGGGAGAATGAAATACTCGATCGAATGGGTGGTACTAGCATCATTCAGACTATCCCTGCAAATATCACGTTTACCGAAGGCATTGAGAATCTAGCCTGTATGCGTCTTACTGCCCATGGTTTGTTGCGATGGTATGCAGCTTGTTGTAATACTCCGATTGGCAATACTCCTCCAAATCCCAACATATCCTACCTTGGTTTAATCCACAACTGTTTGAGTTCAGAACCCAATTCGTTAAACAAATCGTTTGGCTCTGTACGTATGCACGTGAATACCAAATATGCTATTGGAGAAGATAAGCCAAAATCGGTAGGACTTCTATCTGGTACCTTGCGTTTGATTGGCATGATGCTTAAAGCTCGTCTTGATGGTAGCTACAAACATACACCATTCTTTGTTCTAGAATCTGGTACTCCTATAGTTACCCCGAAAGTACTTAACAATCAAGAGTTGAAGGACGTAATGGATGCCGTATAACGTTATGTTTACTTTATAGATATTCTCAAAGTTCAGATAAAGTCCCGCTTGATGGTTTTGCAATTGTTAAGATCGAGTCAATAAGACAATATTTTCAAGATAGAGATATGACTTCAGCATCGAACATTATTAACTCTCAAATAGAATTTTTCTCGGAGTAAAACTTTATGCAAGACTTATTGACAAGAATTACAATTAATCCAAAACAGTGTGGTGGTCGCCCTTGCATTCGAGGTATGAGAATTAGGGTATCAGATATACTTGATTTATTTGTGGCTGGGCTGAGTGCCGAGCAAATTTTAGAAGAAATGCCTGATTTGGAGGCAGATGATTTGAAAGCAGCACTTCTATATGCCTCGCGTAAGCTTAATCATCCTGTATTAGTGGCATGACAATCTGGGTAGACGCACATCTGTCGCCTGCGATCGCAATCTGGATTACAAACACATTTGGAGTTGAAGCAATAGCCTTACGGGATCTTGGGCTAAGAGATGCTGAAGATCCTGAAATCTTTGAGGCTGCAAAAGCACAGAAAGCCATTGTGATGACTAAAGATAGTGACTTTGTGGATTTGGTTGAACGGCTTGGTTCACCGCCTCAAATTATTTGGTTGACATGTGGCAACACATCCAATGCTCGGCTACGCGAGATTTTAAGCGAGATGCTACCGATAGCGTTAAAACTCCTAGGCTCTGGCGAGGCACTAGTGGAAATTAGCGGGAATTAAATGCTGTCTAACAATTCAATCGCTCTTGAGCGATCGCAGTACATTAGTTTTTTCCCTACAACAGCAACCTCAATTATTCCCAGAAAACGCTCGCTTGCCTATTTTAGATGAGATTTAATTAGAATTAAGGGTTTCTCAAGCTTTTTAGTTGGTTAAATATAAGATTTCGAGAAAAAATAATCTAACTTTATGAATCAAACTCCATTGTTAAAAAGTATTAGCCCCCTAATTCCAGGTGGCAACGATCTAAAAGCAACAGTTGCCTTTTACGAACAACAACTTGGCTTTCAATGTATCCATAAAGAAGGTAATCCCATCCACATGGCAATTGTGCAGAGAGATTCAACCCAAATTTTTCTGATTCAGAATGAAGATAAACACTTAGCAGAAGGAACATCCTTACGCATACAAGTTGAAGGGATCGAGCAACTTTATCAAGAGTTTCAACATAAAGGTGGAGCGATAATTCATCCTAACGGCAAATTAGAAAAAAAACCTTGGGGAGTGCATGAATTTGTTGTTCTCGATCCAATGGGAGTTTGTCTTACTTTTTATGAAATGCTGAAACCCTAAAAATCTAAATTCAGCTTCAAATATATTTCCAGCAAAAAAAGTAGGGCGTTGCACAATTAGTTTTTAAGTACATTGCTGAGTTGAAAGTTAGTTTGCCCACCAAACATAGGTATAAGCTTTCTCTCAAGTCAGAACAGTATGAATATTCGCATGGCTCAATTGGACGATATTGAAACTCTCTTTGAAATTAGAACTAGTGTTGTCGAAAATCACCTATCCCGCGAAGAGATGGCTGAACTTGATATTACCCCTAAGTCAATTGCTGAAATGCTCAGGACAGACTGTCGTGCATGGATTGCTGAGATTAATCATCGATCGATCGGTTTCTCAATTGTTAATGCCCCAGAGAAAACAATATTCGGTCTATTCGTCCTCCCTGAATTTGAAGGACAAGGGGTTGGACGCGCTTTGATGCAAGTGGCTGAAAACTGGTTGTGGTCAAAGGGTATTGAAGAGATTTGGTTACTTACAGGCAATGACCCTAATTTAAGAGCTTATGGCTTCTATCTTCATCTTGGTTGGATTCGGGGGGGTGTTGAATCTGATGGATACTTCAAAGGAGCAATGAAATTCATTAAAAGCCATAAAAATATTTTTGAACCAGCAAAGCATCTTAACGAAACTCAATACTTTATCGCTCGAGCTATTAAAAATCTTAAAAATAAAACCGATCGGGTTTTAACGATCTTAAATAAAGATAATTGGGACTTTTTAGGCAGATCATCACAAAATTTAATAATAAATTATCATGACTATTCCTCCTAGTGAAATCACTGGGCGGTCAACAGTTCGAGGAAACCTCGAACTTACGCCCACTCAAAATTCTCTGTTTAACAAAATTGAAAAAGTTCGCCATCGTCATCCCAAAGTAAAAGATAAGACTATTACCTTAGCTCATGGTAGCGGTGGTAAAGCCATGCGTGATTTGATTGAAGATATCTTTGTTGGTAGTTTTAATAATCCTCTGTTATCGGAATTAGAAGATCAGGCTAGAGTAAATTTAGCTGAGTTGAACAAAATAGGCGATCGACTAGCATTTACTACAGATTCTTATGTCATCGATCCTATTTTCTTTCCTGGGGGTAATATTGGCGAATTGGCAGTCAATGGTACGGTTAACGATCTTGCTGTTAGTGGCGCAACCCCTTTGTACTTATCTTGTGGGATGATTATTGAAGAAGGATTGCCCGTAGAAACTCTGCGGGAGATCGTTCAAAGTATGAAACAAGCTGCGGATCTAGCGGGAGTCAAGATAGTTACAGGTGATACTAAGGTAGTCGATCGCGGTTCGGCAGACAAGTTATTTATCAATACTACAGGAGTTGGGGTAATTAGTTCGGAAGTTGAGATTTCTGCTACCAATCTGCGCTCGGGGGATAAAATAATAGTAAATGGTTATTTGGGCGACCATGGGGCAGCGATTACCGTAGCTAGAGAAGAACTGGCGTTAGAAAGCAATATTAAGAGCGATTGTCAGTCTCTTAATGGTTTAGTAGCAGAGATTTTAGCTGTATGTCCAGAGATTCACGCCATGCGCGATGCTACCAGAGGAGGATTGGCTACAATATTAAACGAATTTGCTCTTAGTTCGGAAGTAGGCATACGCTTGTACGAACAAGTAATTCCCGTTAGAGAAGAAGTGCAAGGGGTTTGTGAATTGTTGGGATTAGATCCTTTATATCTGGCAAATGAAGGCAAACTAGTTACAGTCGTACCCGATCTTTTAACAGAAAAGGTTCTTGCTGCGATGAAATCTCATCCTGCTGGCAAAGATGCCTGCATTATCGGTGAAGTAATTGATTCTCCTTCAGGAATAGTAATTATGGAGACGATATTTGGTACAGACAGAATTGTCGATATGTTGGTAGGGGATCAATTGCCCAGAATTTGTTAACCCGTAGGGGCGAATGGCTGTTCGCCCTTACCAAAATACATGAAAAAATCGGTTCATTTATTTAAAAAATGCACGAATTAGGAATTACCCAAAACATTGTAGCTATTGTTAAAGAAAACGCAGGAGGAGTACCTGTAAAAAAGTAACCTTAGAAATCGGGCAGCTTTCCGCAATTATGCCTGATGCAATTCGTTTTTGCTTCGATGTTTGTTGTCAAGGAACAATATTAGAAGGAGCAAGTTTAGAAATAATTGAAATTCCTGGTTTAGCTAGCTGCTGTCACTGTGGCACAAAGATTAATTTAGCTCAGCCTTTTGGTATTTGCGATCGCTGTGGCAGTGTCGAACTCAAAATTATTCAAGGTGAAGAATTAAAAATTAAATCGATGGAGATAGATGACTTATGTGTGTAACTTGCGGTTGTTCGGATAATAGTCAAGTAACTGTTACTAGTTTAGAAAACGGTAAAACTAGCCATACTCATACTCTAGCGGATGGCACGGTAATTAAACATACTCACGAACACAATCATACTCATGTTCAGGATGAAACTAGCCATGCTCACAGTCATACTCTAGCGGATGGTACGATAATTACCCATACCCACGAACAAGATCCTTCTCATTCTCCTAAGGAAACCTCTGAAATTCATGCACGGATGCACGGAACAACGGTTAGTTTAGAACAAGAAATTCTGAGCAAAAATGACCGTATTGCCGAGCAAAATCGCCATTGGTTTCAAGAAAGGGGGATTTTAGCTTTAAATCTAGTCAGTTCTCCTGGTGCTGGTAAAACTACTCTGTTGACTCGCACCATTAACGATCTTAAATCTAAATTACCCATCAGTGTAATTGAAGGAGATCAAGAAACTGTTAACGATGCGGAAAAAATTCGTCAAACAGGTTGTCAAGTCGTACAAATTAATACAGGAGTTGGCTGTCATTTAGAAGCAGCAATGATACAACGAGGATATTTAGAACTAAATCCCCCTTCTAATTCTATTCTGGCGATCGAAAATGTTGGTAATTTAGTTTGCCCTGCTTTGTTTGACTTAGGAGAACAAGCCAAAGTAGCTATTCTTTCCGTTACGGAAGGGGAAGATAAGCCAATTAAATATCCCCATATGTTCCGTGCTAGTAAGGTGATGATTTTAACTAAAATCGATCTGCTTCCTTACCTTCAATTTGATGTCGATCGTTGTCTAGAATATGCCCGACAAGTCAATCCTCACATTCAAATCTTTCAAGTTTCTGCCATCACAGGTGCTGGTTTAAATGACTGGTATAGATGGTTGCAAAATCAAAGAGATTTTTCTATTAAGCTTCAACTCAGGCACTAATTAGAAATAAATATGCTTAGACGATACAACTAATTTACTAATTTTGCTGGTGCTGGCGCAGGTATGGGGGGAGATTTTGATTATTAATCTTATTTAAAATTGCCAACCGAGTAGATTCCAATAAGCAAGTAGAGGAATAACAGCGATCGCAGCAAGAGTGATTAAACTATAATGAGATCGCTCTTGCCAAGTCCAATAATTTTTCGACCAAACTATTAAGATTAAAACCACTAAAATTAAAGACAATAAAGTAGTTATTAGGGGTAAACTGAATAAACCAACTACAACGGGGGGAACGCCATACACCAGTTTCCAACCCCCCAATAGCCAAAGATATAATGGCAACCCAACTAGAAAAATTAGATTTAATATAGCGATCGCCTCCGCTAAAATACGAGTTAGATTAAGTTTAGGGATGTATCTACTCTTATTCCCCGAAATTAACCGAACTGCTTGAATTAATCCCGTTCCCGCAGCCACAATAAACCAGAGGGAACAAAAAGCTAATAATACTAGATGTAGCTTGATATTTTCATACCAAGGCACTCGTTGAAATGTGCCAATTTTGGGGTACAAAGGATTAGAAAGATGAGTAATTTTTCCCGATTCATCTGCAACGAAAAAAACATAAGCATCATCGTTCTGACGACGAAATAATCTCGGTTCTGAAGTTGGAATTAGCTTGGTATTAGTTGTCTTTCCGAAGAAGAAAAGAGGGGGAGTTAGTACTAGCAAAGTTCCGTCATCCTGACTAGTAACTTGGATTTGTTTAGCTACACCAGTTATCTTAGCAATAGTCGATCGCGGGTACTCCATATCTCTGTAAGTACCAGTATATTTTTGTAGCTCTTGGGATGATAATGAAACAAGATAAGGGGCTTGAGAATTAGATTGTTTGGGAAAATAACGGGCGAAAAATCGATCGATAAATTTGTCGTGGATGCCACTAAAACAATTACTTGCAATAAAAATACCGACATTTTCTTCAGGAATTAAAGTCAACGAACTAGAATAACCCCGCAGACTACCTAAATGTCCGATCGTTCTTTTATTATTAATCAAACGTTCTCTAATAAAGCAATACTGTGATTGGAATAGCTATAAAATTTACCTGGAGGATAACTAGTTAGTGTTTTTGTTCTGGTGCAATATCTGAGCTTTATGAAGCTAATGACTAAAAGCTGATAGCTTAAAACGAAGCTAATACATATCAAATCTTTTTAAAATGTTTGAATTAAAAGTTACTTTGCTATTTCCAGGCTTTGACATATAGATTAGTAGATTCTTGCCATACTCCTTTCTCTGCAATCAATCGATCGACAGCTTTTTTATATTCAGCTTGTAATAGTTCTTTTTGTGCTTCAGATAAATTTAGTAAAGGATTGCCTCTAGGATAAAATTCTTTTTCTATCCGCGCAGAGCCATAATTTTTATCTATCTTGTATCTACTATATTGATGCTTCTCAATTTCAATATTTTGAAAACCAGAATTTTGTAAAAGTTTAGTACATTTTTCTGGAGTCCATAGAGGTCTGATAATATGAGGTAAATCGATTCCAAATAAATCCTGACAAACTCTAACTCTTACTTCTGATAAATGTGAACCTTTATTAGGGGTAGTAAATGCAAAACATCCTCCAGATTTGAGCCAGCGATAACACTTGTTAAGAAGCGCGGGAATATCACTAATATATACAAGTGACGAACAACAAAAAATAAGATCGAATTGCTCATCTTCAAAATCAATTAACTCTGCATCTGCTTCAATTAATTCTAGATTTTTTATGCTTTCAGCTTTGATTTTTGCTTGAGCTTGAGCTAACATTCCTGTCGATATATCCACACCAATTACCGAACCTTTTGGAGCGACTATTTTCGCTGCGGGAATTGCAACTAAACCCGTTCCTGTCGCTATGTCGAGAATTGTTTGACCTGGTTGCACAGGAACATATTCTAATAAGCGGTTAGCTTCTTTTGGATGACTGTCTCCTTCAGAATCGTAAGCAGTTCTACTATTAAAAAAATCGATTACTTTTTGTTTATAATTTTCCTGCATTTTTCTAATCTAATTATTGAATAAAATACTAGAAAGCTAGCGATTTTTTACTTCTTATTTTTGTCCCTATATCTAAAACTCGATCGCTCTGTTGTTAAATTATTGAAGAACTTTATTAATTGCTAGCTCCAAGTTCAGTTATAAAATTTTCCAGCGTTTTAACTGTTGGATAGATAAAGATGTAGGGGAATTTGCTTGTGGCTCTCTAAACTGAATATCTTCAGCCCAAGTTTCAGGATTTTGATACAGCAAGTCCAAATTAGCTAAGATTTTGGGTAAATCCCAATTCCACCAACTCAGTGCTATTAATCGATCGATAGTTTTAGACTCAAAGCGATAACGGATAACCGAAGCTGGATTACCAACAGCAATAGCATAGTCTGGGATATCTTTAGCTACTACTGCTTTAGCCCCAATTACCGCACCATTACCAATTTTGACCCCAGACATTATCGTCGCGCCCAAACCAATCCAAACATCATGTCCGATAACAGTTGCTCCTTTATTCTGACCATCTATTAAACGCTTAGGGCGATTTTCTGCAAAAAGTAGTACAAACGGAAAAGTTGTTGCTCTAGAAGTAATATGTTCTCCACCCCCAAAGATGGTAATGTTTTTAGCTAATGAACAAAATCTACCAATCCGAACTTTATCTTCTGGCTGCCATAATCCAAAAGTAATTCGCGTATCAAAATAAGTATATTCGCCAACTACAATGCGGTTATCATCCACTTGGTAATTTAACCAGTATGGGGGACTATCGTTTGTGTATTCAATAAACGCCATATTTTATGCTCTACTCTAATACTTCGAGCCAAAATTATTATCTGTTGGATAATACTTGCAATCTACAATCTACTTACTCAAGCTTTTTGAGCAATCTGTAGTGCGGATAAGTAGGAAAGGTTAAGGATATTACCATGTTTGTTTTTTAAAGTTTTACTCAAATTTTCAAACAAAGTATTACGCGAATTTGATTCCATTGCTATATAGGGCGATAAAGTGCTTAAAAGTGCCAAATAATCGTCAATATCATAAGTAACCTCACATATTAAATCTTCGGAAAATAAGTTTTGGAACTTGCCAGAATCGATAACCCCTTTTCCCAAATTACCAATATTTTTTTTGTGATTGGCGATCGCTTCATACCCTTTTAAATCGGGTGCATAGGTCTGATAAACTGACTCTAATAATTCTTGATAAATCTCGTAGCTAGGTTGGGGTGGCGTATTCCAGAGCAAAATTAGAAACCCATCGGATTTTAGAGCCTCAGCAGCTTTTGTATAGACAACTTTCGGTGATATCCAGTGAAAAGAAGTTGCAGCAAGTACTGCATCAAACTGACTTTTTTCTAATTCCCACTCTTCAAAAGTAGTATTAATGATTTTAACTGTTCCATAACGAGCGCAATTTCTACAAGCTATTTGATAGGCTTCTGAATTTGGTTCTACGCACACCATAGAAAACCCCAAATCCGCAAAGGCAGTAGTCGCTGTTCCCGTCCCACATCCTATTTCTAAAATCCTAGCATTAGAAAAGAGTCGAGCTATTTCTACGGCACGGTTAATTAATTTTTGGGGATAACGAGGTCTAGTTTTGTCGTAAGCATCTGCTATTTGACCATACCAACTGGATTTCTGTTCCAAGTTAAAGTCTCGATACCAGTTATTTTTAGATGTTGGATCGGGCATGATTTTTTGAGATGGATTTTGTTTGTGTCTGGTTATATCTATTTGGTTTCACTCGTTATTGAGTAGTGAGTAATGAGTAATGAGTAGGGAGTAGGGAGTAGCGAGTAGTGAGTAATTCTGAATAGTAGACCAATCGATCGACATCTTTTTTCTCTTTATTATTCCTTGAGAATGATGTTACCCTCTCTATCTTTTTTTGTCTTCTGAAAACTTGCTATAAAATGTTTATTTCTTGCTCTGTCGATATTTTTTGGGAGTCGTACCTACTTGTTTACGAAATAAAGAAGTAAAATTACTTTGACTCGAATAACCGACACTATAAGCTATTTCTACAATAGATAAATTCGTTTTGCTTAAAAGGTTTTTGGCTTTTTCTATTCGATTTTGAATAATATATTGATGGGGAGAATAACCAGTTTTTTGTTTAAAAAGACGGGCAAAATGATAAGTACTGATGTTCGCAATTTCTGCTATTTTGCTCAAGTTTAAGTTCTCATCTAAATTATCGTTGATATAATCTTTTACTCGATCGATCTTAGTTTGAGTAACATCGATTTCTGAGTGTTTATTTAATGCTCGATCGCGATTAGAATATTTTGTGAGTAAATAGACTATTAAAGCATTAGTTAAATAATCTCTATAAACACTTTCTGCTAAACATCCCGATTCTAATTCTGCTTTTAAAGCTAAGGCAATATTTACTATTTGCAGGTCGCGTACTTGACGTTGCGGGATAATTTGAATTGAATTATGATTTAAAGTTTCCTCAGCAATTTTATCTACTAAAGTAGAATCGATAGATAGTAACAAAACTTCACTGCGATCGTACCAAACGGCAGAGCTAACTATACCTTTTGCTAAAATAGCAATATCGCCCCGTTGCATATGAGAACGTTTTAATTCTCCATCCAAACGCCAATCTGTAACAAAAGAATTGCCAATTTTAATAGTAAGAGTAAGTTGCTCTGTTTCCATTTCTGGGCATTCAGAAGCAGACAAAAAATGATGTTCCATTACCAAATTTTGCCAATCAAAAGCAGCACTAGAAATATTAGGTAATTTAGGAACAAGTGGTTTGCTTTTAGCAAGATTAGTATCGAAAGCAGAAATTCTCTTACCTGACATTAGTTATTACTCATTACTTATTACTCACTACTCACTACTCACTACTCATTACTCATTACCTCGGTTCTAAAGTAATTACGGTTAACTCTGGAGGGCAAAACAATCTACCAGGAGAATAAGTACCCAAACCTCGATTGACATAAAGCTGATTTTTACCTACTTGATGCCATCCTTCTGCCCAATTCCAATGCTTGACTACTCTAGCGCAGACTTGTAAAAAGGGAACGTAATTTTTGAAGATGTTGGGGCTATTTTTTCTAAGTTGCTGTACTAAAATGGGAGCAGCACCATAGCCAGGAATAACTATTTGACCACCATGAGTATGTCCTGAAAGTTGTAAATCTACCCGATGTTTTTTTAAGATTTCGGCGGAATCTGGATTATGGGAAAGAACTACACGAGGGATATTAGGGTCAATTTGGCTAAAAATAAGCTTAGGATTGAATTCTCGCGACCAATAATCCGCTAATCCTACGATCGCTAATTCTGTACCTAAAGGATAAACTATTTCATTCCACAGAACTTTAATTCCTACTGCTGTAAGGGCATCAATAATCTGTTGGCGACTGGTAAGAGAAACATTATCGTGATTTCCCAAACAAACATATGTACCAACACGAGATTTTAATTTAACTAGTCTTTCTGCTAAGGCTTCGATCGGTTCGGGATCGTCGGTAACTAAATCTCCCGTAATGGCTACAAGATCGGGACTTTCTAGATTACTAGTCTCGATCGCTTCGGCTAATAATTTTTCTGATAAACGAATGCCATCGTAATGCAAATCAGATAATTGGACAATTTTAATTCCTGAGAGAGATTGAGGTAAAGAGGCTATTTCTATGGTTACTCTCTCTACTT
The DNA here is from genome assembly GCA_051439545.1 of Xenococcaceae cyanobacterium. Taxonomy (GTDB): domain Bacteria; phylum Cyanobacteriota; class Cyanobacteriia; order Cyanobacteriales; family Xenococcaceae; genus JASJDJ01. The sequence continues at coordinate 28,189 of JBFRWK010000183.1, forward strand.
TTAATGGTTCGGTAATGATTACAGGCATAGTTACCAGTTGTTGAGACTCTGACTTCTCCCGACGTTGACTATATGAGTATAACTCGGTATCCTCAGTTACCCATAACATCAATCGACGAGTAAAAGTTTTGCAATTGATTGGGACTAATAACTAACGGGCGCAAGGCTTGCGCGGATACCAACTAATTTATTATTGTTCCAAAAAATCTCGTATATAACGATTAACTAGTTCGGGTTGCTCTTGTTGTACCCAGTGACTACATTCAGGTATATAACGAATCTGAAAATTCTTTACGTATTCTTGAGTGCCATAAGTTAGCTCTTTTCCTAATGCTATATCGTTCTCTCCCCAAATCATCAGGGTGGGAACGTGTAAAATTTCCCATTTTTTTTGTTTAAAAATTAATTTAAAGTTACTGCGATAATAGTTCAACATAGCAGTAAGCGCGCCTGGTTTAGCAGCAGCTTCTTTATATGCTTTGATATCTTCTGGACTAAAAGCTGTTTGATCTACTGCCAACTCAGTAAAAAGAGAAGAGATCGATCGATAATTATTAACTCTACACAAAAACTCTGGTAGGAATGGAAGTTGAAACAAGAGAACATACCAACTCCGTAACATTTGTCGTAAATTAGTACGTAATCCTTGGGTAAATTTAGCAGGATGGGGTAGATTTAACACGATTAATTTCTCTACCATTTGTGGATAAGCATAAGCAAAATGCCAAGCAAGCATTCCTCCCCAATCATGTCCCACTAAAATACATCGATCGTAACCGTTACCTTTAATTACACCTTCAATATCTTTAATTAATTCTGTAATGGTATAGGCTTCTTTGGCTACAGGCTTTTCGCTATCGTTATAACCTCTCAAGTCAAGAGCGATCGCTTGATAATCTTGGGAAAACTCTAAAATCTGATGTCGCCAAGAATACCAAAATTCGGGAAAACCATGTAGAAAAAGTATTAAAGAACCTTCTCCTTTTTTTACATAATGCAGCTTAATCCCGTTGACAGTTATGTATTGATGTTGAAAATAATTTTTGGATTCAACCACGGCATAAAATTAGTCAGATTTACTTATAAATTATAATTAGCCATATCTGAAGAAATACGCTCTAATATTTTTTCTCGCTGTTCCTCTAGAAAAAAATGTTTCCCCTCAAACATATACAATGAAAAATCAGCAGATGTATGTTCTTGCCAAGCTTCTAATTCTGCTTGACTAACTATAGGATCTTGTTTACCTCCAAAGACTGTTATTGGTATATCCAGAGGCGAGTTTCGATCGTAGACATAGTTTTCAAACATAGTAAAATCTGCTTTGAGTGCAGGAAGTAATAATTCCATCATTTCTCGATGATTTAATACCTCTTGTGGAATACCACCATAACCAGTAATTGCTCGTATAAATTGCTCATCATCTAAATTATGAATAATCGGATTGGGATTCGGCAAATGGACGGCACGGCAACCAGAAACAAATAAATGTAAGGGACTTTGGTTAAATTGTTTTCTCAGTAAGCAGGTTAATTCAAAACTGATAAATCCTCCCATACTATGCCCGAAAAAAGCAAAGGGTTTGTCAAAATAAGGAATAAGTTCTGTTGAGAGAGTGGATACTAAAGAATTAAGCTCTTGATAAGGAGGTTCATTAATTCGGCGAAATCTTCCAGGCAATTCGATCGAACATAATTCTACTGTTTTGGGAAGAAAACTAGACCATTGACGAAATGTATAGGTCGTTCCTCCTGCATGAGGAAAACAGAATAGCCTTAAATTGGCTTCGGGGTTGGGTTTATATTGGGGAATCCAAGGATTTTTTTTGGGCGCGCTCGACATAATCTAATTTAATCCGAATCGTTTTAAATTGTACGATCTATTAAAATTACTAAGAAATGTTAATAATCGATTTTTATGAACTTAGTTTACGATTTGGGAGTTCTCTTTACAGTACTAACAGTAGGTACTGCCCTCTATCTTTATACTGCTCGTAAATATCAGTCATCCGATTCGGTGGCTAATTCTTACGACCAATGGACGGAAGATGGTATTTTAGAATATTACTGGGGAGAACATATTCACTTAGGACATTATGGTTCACCCGTAGAAAAAAAAGATTTTATTGCTGCCAAAATTGATTTTGTCCATGAAATGGCGCGATGGGGTGGTATAGACAAGTTACCTCCTGGTACTACTCTTTTAGATGTTGGTTGTGGTATTGGTGGAAGTAGCCGTATTTTGGCTAAAGACTATGGATTTGATGTTACGGGAATCACCATTAGTCCGAACCAAGTAAAACGCGCCCGAGAGTTAACCCCTGAAGGAGTTAATGCTAAGTTTAAAGTAGATGATGCGATGCAACTATCTTTCCCCGACAACAGTTTTGATGTAGTTTGGACAGTGGAAGCAGGACCTCATATGCCAGATAAGGCTCAGTTTGCCAAAGAATTATTAAGAGTCTTAAAACCTGGTGGTATTTTAGTCGCAGCCGATTGGAATCAGAGAGACGATCGCACCGTACCCCTTAATGCTTGGGAAAAACCAGTAATGCGCCAACTACTAGACCAATGGTCGCATCCTGCTTTTGCTAGTATTGAAGGCTTTTCCGAACTTTTGGAAGCAACAGGATTAGTAGAAGGAAAAGTAATTACCGCAGACTGGACAAAAGAAACTCTACCATCTTGGTTCGATACTATTTGGCAGGGAATAATACGTCCCCAGGGATGGATTCGCTATGGTCTGTCTGGATTTATTAAATCTATACGAGAAGTACCTACTTTATTGCTAATGTGGTTAGCATTTAGTAATGGTCTTTGCCGATTTGGAATGTTTCGTGCAGTAAAAGCTTGCAGGCTTTGAGCTTAACACTAACTCTTCCAGAAAGCGATCGGTATGTTTTCCTACACAAGCAGCGATAAAGAGCTTCGCTCTAGCTATTAGCTAAACTTTTTCGCGTTGCTCCCTCAACAAAGCTCCAGCAATAATTACAGGCAAGCCAGCACCAATACAGATTAAGACTTGGGTAAAGCTGAGGGGAACTGTCTCAAACAGCCTATTCATAATCTGTAGCTGACTAAAAAGAATTTGTAAAACAACAACGCAGGCAATGCCAATAGCTGGAACAGAGGCAATCTTATCAGTTTTATGTCGCAACTTGCGCCAAACCGAAGGGATAAACTGACTGAGGCTCAACAGATAAAAAACTTCCACAGCGACTAAGGCTTGAACCGCCATTGTCCGCGCTAACATGATTTCGTCTGTCTGTTGTAGCATCCATTCAAAAACACCAAAGGTGATCGCCCAGTTAAATAAGGAAATGATGGCAATACGTTTGAGAATACTACTAGAAAGAATAGGTTCGTTAGGGTTGCGTGGAGGCGATTTCATCAAACCTTCAGGTTTGGGTTCAAAGGCGAGGGGAACAGATAAAGCAACGGAACTAACCATATTGACCCAAAGAATTTGCAGGGGTAGGATGGGAAGAGCAGTTCCTACCAAGACTCCTGCCAAAATCGTAAGCAGTTCTCCGCCATTAACGGGCAAAACAAAGGAAATGGCTTTGCGTAAATTCAGGTAAATTGTGCGCCCTTCTTCAACCGCTGCTTCAATGGAGGCAAAATTATCATCAGTTAGGATAAGATCGGCAGATTCCTTGGCTACTTCTGTACCTGCTTGCCCCATCGCAATGCCAATATCCGCTTGCTTGAGAGCAGGAGCATCGTTGACTCCATCCCCAGTCATGGCAACAATCTCACCTTTAGATTGCAAAGCTTCAATGAGACGTAGTTTTTGTTCGGGAGCGACGCGGGCAAAAACTACACTATCTTCTAAGGCATTCTTGAGTTGCCGATCGCTCATTTGCTCCAAATCCTTACCACTCAGAGCCTGCACTTCTCGGTCTTGGTTCAAGTTCATCATACGCGCGATCGCTACTGCCGTGACTGCATGATCGCCCGTTACCATCTTGACTTGAATGCCAGCAGATTGACAAGCATCTACCGCCTCAATTGCCTCCTGACGAGGGGGATCGATCATGCCCTGCAAGCCTAGAAAAATTAGCCCTTCTTTAATATCCTCGCGCTCCAACGATTCAACTTCAGACGAGACGGGTTTTTTAGCAAACGCCAGCACCCGTAACCCCTCATTTGCCATCGCCTCGGCTTCTCGTTCAACCCGTTCGGGATCTAAGGAAGTCTCTTCTCCTTGGGCATCAAGGCTTTGGTCACATCGGCTAAAAACGGTTTCCAGTGAACCTTTCACATAAATTATCTTTTCGGAATCTTTTTGATGTAAAGTTGCCATGTACTGATGCTCGGATTCAAAGGGAATCTCATCCAGCCTCGGCATTTGCTCCTCCAAATCTTGCCTAGTTAATCCCGCTTTATTGGCAACCACAATTAACGCCGCTTCAGTAGGATCGCCTTCGACAGTTGGCTGTCCTTTTTTTTCTTGCAGTCGGGAGTCATTGCAAAAAAGTCCACACTGCAAACATTCCCGTAAAACTGGAGTTTCCCCTAAATCAACAGACTGCTTATCGTGCAAAATTTCACCCTCTGTTTGATACCCCGCCCCCTCAACTTGGTAATGTCGACCCCCAGCATAGATATTTTCAACCGTCATTTGGTTTTCCGTCAGGGTTCCAGTTTTATCAGAACAGATTACTGTTGCACTGCCTAAGGTTTCGACAGCGGGTAACTTTCGGATAATCGCATGACGTTCGGCCATACGGGAAACCCCAATTGCCAGGGTAATTGTCACCAAGGGAGGCAACTCTTCGGGAATACCGCTAACTGCCAAAGCTACGGCAGTTTGAAACATTTCTATCCATGATTTACCCTGTCCCAATCCCACAGCAAAGGTTAACGTTGCCAGTCCTAAAATAACATATAGCAATTTCCAACTGAATTTATCTAATTTGCGAGTTAGGGGGGTCGTCAATTCTGCTCTTTGTTCCACCAACTCAGAGATATGCCCTGTCTCAGTTGCCTCACCAATAGCAACCACAATGCCTCGTCCTTGCCCAGACGTTACCACCGTGCCAGCGTAAGCCATATTTTCTCGGTCTGCCAAGGGAGTTTCTGCATCCAGTGGCTCAGTTGCTTTTTCAACGGGTACTGATTCCCCAGTTAAGGCTGACTCATCTATTTGCAAATTTTTGGTTTTAAACAGCCGTAAGTCAGCGGGGATCTTATCCCCCGAACTCAATTTCACCAGATCCCCTGGGACTAACTCATTAGAGGGTAAGCGTTGTTCTTCACCGTCTCGAATTACTGTTGACTCAGTAGTGACAGACTGCGCTAATGCCTTCATAGCTTTCTCGGCTCTAGATTCCTGAATGTAACCAACAATAGCGTTAATGAGGACAACCGCAAAAATTACCCCAGCATCTAGCCAATGCTGGAGTAAAAGGGATATAGTAGCAGCAATTAATAAAATATATAGCAGGGGTTGGTTAAACTGCTCTAAGAACCGTACCCATGGGCTTTTCTCTTTCTGGGGGGTTAGCTGATTGGCTCCGAAACGTTCTTGTCGTTCCTCTATTTCATTCCCAGGTAATCCCCTGTTTCGATCGCTTTCTAATGTCTGAAAGACCTCCTGTACTGTGAGTTGATGCCATTGGCGTTCGAGCGTCTCTTCTGTAATGGTTTCTGCCATAATGCTTGCCCTCAAAGCTAATGCTCGATAAGATCGAGTTTTAAGTTCAGCGTTTAGACAAAGTATAGAACTGTTCCCTGTTCCCATCAGAAAACTTTTTCGTGCCAACCCTAAGTAGTTATTTTCAACCTATGAGCAAATAACTACGGGGAGGCAAAGTGATTTCTAACTGATTTGCCTCTGTTTCAGTTTGCCAAGTAAATCTCCCTTTACCCATTAAAGTGCGATCGCTTTGGGAAGTTAATTTAGTCACGGGGAAATTGACAGTAGTTGATTCTGTACCAACATTAACCGCAACGATAATTTCTTCTTTGTCTAAAATACGAGCAAACACATAAACTGAGTCTAAGGCATATAAGACTTCATAACTTCCCGTACGCAAGGCAGGATATTTATGTCTCAAGGCAATTAGTTCTTTGTGATATTTTAAGACAGAAACATTCCAATCTTTGGTTTCGGGAAAACTACGACGGTTATCGGGGTCTTTGCCCCCAACCAAACCTACTTCATCCCCATAATAAATACTGGGCGCACCAGGAAAAGTTAGAAGCAGCACTGTAGCTAACTCCATGGTACTTTTGTCTTCCCCTACTGTAGATATTAATCTAGGGGTATCATGGCTATTGAGTAAATTAAGTTGGGCTAATTTAATTTCTTCTGGATATAACTCTAGTAAATGTTTGATTCTTTCGGCATATTCTTTAGCAGAAATAGCAGGATGTGGCTCGTAGTAGGGTTGAGCATATTTAGTGTCGAAGCGATCGCCTGCGGTAAAAGCAATAGTCGGGATTGTAAATAAATAATTCATTACCCCATCAAACTGCTTACCATCAAGCCATTTACTCGCATCTGACCAAATTTCCCCGACGATATAAGCGTCAGGATTCACTGCTTTAACGCGATCGCGAAATTCTTCCCAAAAACCAGGGGTTTCGACTTCGTTAGGCACATCCAATCGCCAGCCATCTATTCCCTTATTAAGCCAATATTCCCCAATTTGCATGATATATTCTTTTACTTGGGGATTATCGTGATTGAACTGAGGCAATGCCCGATTATCATACCAAGAAACATAATTAGCTGGTTTTTCTCCATCATAAGGAGATAAAGGCCAATCCAAAATTTTAAACCAGTCTAACCAAGGAGAGTAAGGGCCATTCTCTAAAATATCGTTGAAGAAAAAGAAGCCCCGACTAGCATGATTAAATACTCCATCTAAAACTACTTTAATATTTTTTTGGTGGGCTGCTTCAATTAAGGCTTCAAAAGCAACATTACCTCCTAAAATGGGATCGACTAAATAATAATCATGAGTATGATAGCGATGATTTGATGCCGACTGAAAAATAGGTGTAAAGTAGACAGCGTTAATCCCCAAATCCTTGAGATAATCAAGCTTATCGATTACACCCCATAAATTTCCACCTTTATATCCTTGCATTGTAGGAGTAGCATCCCAGCCTTCTAAAACAGATGCTTGCCATTGTCCTTTTTTAGTTGGTTGACTTCGGGCAAAGCGATCGGGGAAAATTTGATAAAAAACTGCATTTTTGACCCAATCTGGGGTTTTAATCTTCATAATTGCTATTATTGCGTTTTTAACTATCAGTGCAAAATTTCAGGTAGAATTCTTTTCGGCTTTTGAGAAGAGAGTATAAAATCATTGCTCAAAAATCATCAGAAATTTAGTAGAGGATAAGAAATCAAGAGTTAGAAATAAAAACCTAATAATATAGCTTATAGCTAGCAGCGAAAGCTGCTTGAAAAGCGTTTTTATCGTAACAAAAACTCCTTTAAATATCTAGCTAATGAGCGAAAATAGATAATCATTTATCGATACAAGCGACACTCTTTCAAAGTATTAGTCATATATCTTCAGTAACTGAGGAAACAGAATGCGATCGAATAAAGCTGGTACGCCGAGAGTATCAGAATAAATGGAGGCGATCGCCATTAGAAGCAATTAACTTAAGATGAGATGGGAACGTGATTGGGAATTGGAGATAAGATATAGGGATAAGTGATGGTTGATTGCTAATGGTTAATTGTTACCCAGTCCCCAGTCCCTTCACTCTCAGCAATTCTCATTTTGGCGATCGCGAAGCTGTCGCGCTCTGGAATTGGCGATGGTAAAATACAACTAGCGATCGCCAAGCGGGCAATATTCGATTAAATTATAAAGGTAACTGCTCACCGCAACAGAGCAGTTTTATTGAGAATGGTTTAGGAGAGACGCTCGCTCGTTCTGGAGCGCACTGAAAAGTTAAATTTCCAAAGAGGTGAGATTCAGGTATTATAGCTGGCATGACTACAATTGCTTCTGAAACTACCATGTCTGCCACAGCAGTCGCGCCAACAGAAGGAATGGCGACGACAGTACTTATGGTCGAATGGATGGTGAAGCAATTACAACTTCTCAAAGCAAAACAGCGTCAAATAGAGGCTCTACAGCAAGAAAATGAACAATTAAAAGACTCTCTGGATAAGCTAAAAAACCGTGACTCTCAAAATAGTTCTATCCCACCTTCTCAAGATATCTTGAAAAAGCCAAGTGACAAAAGTAAGCGTAAGAAAGGCAAAAAGCGGGGACCAAAGTATAATCATCCGGGAAAAACCAGAAACGGATTTGGGACTCCAGACCAGGTAGTGTCTCTGGAACTAGAAAACTGTCCAGTATGTGGAACAGACTTAGAGGAAGTAGAAGAAGCTCCTCAAAAAGTGCAGCAAGTAGCGGAGATAGTAGAACAACCCGTAGAAATCCGAGAATATCGCCGACCCTTATACCAATGTCCCAATTGTGGATGGTCTGGTTATAGCTCTTTGCCCTGGGGAGTCAAAGAAGGATTCAGTTATGGGAGCAGACTTTGTAGCATAGTCGGCTGGTTGGGGTATGGGGGCAACCTGACCTGGCGAAAACAAGAGTATGTCGTGGAATATGTATTTGGAGTCCCTATTTCTCAAGGTAGTTTAGCTAAAATGCAGCGCTGGTTTCAGTCAAGTTTAGAGCTAGGTAGTTAAATCAAGAAAAAATAGCTGAGAATAATTCATGCAGTTTTTCAGCTCAGACTTGGATAAGATGTTAATGGGCAACTGATTGTGGGTTAATTTTTAAATTTAGTTGCTCAATAAATGG
>JBFRWK010000184.1:0-24842 GCA_051439545.1 Xenococcaceae cyanobacterium
GTTGGTTAATCGAACCATCAGAAAAAACAGTAGAAATATATAGAGTTGGGCAACAAGTAGAGATTTTAAATAATCCTCAAACTCTATCAGGAGAAAATATTTTACCTGGGTTTGTTTTAGATTTAAGTGAGATTTTTTGATTAAAAAAAAAGGTTCTTCAGTTATAAGTATGCTTAACTAAAAGTTAAACTGCGATCGCCTATCTGGTAGGTTGGATAGGACAAAGTAAAACCCAACATTATCAAATTCTGAAAGGCATTTAAAAGTTTCACAATGTAATAAAATAACCTAAAATCTTAAATTCTATGATTGCTATTTATCCAGGTAGTTTCGATCCGATTACTTTTGGTCATCTTGATATTATCGATCGCGGTGCAAAACTTTTTGAATCGGTCATTGTGGCTGTTTTGTCTAACCCTAGTAAGCAACCTCTATTTAGTGTAGAACAAAGAATAGCTCAAATTCGCTATTGTACTCGTCATTTACCTAATGTTAAAGTAGATAGTTTTTCTGGGCTTACTGTAGATTATGCCAAGCTCAGAGAAGCAAAAGTTTTATTAAGAGGTTTAAGAGTTCTGTCAGATTTTGAAAAAGAACTACAGATGGCGCATACTAACAGTACTCTTTGGGATGAAATAGAAACTGTTTTTTTGGCTACTGCGAAAGAATATAGTTTTTTAAGTAGTAGTGTAGTTAAAGAAATTGCCCAATTTGGTGGCGCGATCGATCATCTAGTTCCAGAAAATATTGTTCGAGATATTTGTGAATATTATCAAAACAAACCGTAGGGGCTGTTCGCGAACAGCCCCTACAGAATAATTGTCTCAATTTAAATCAGAGATTCTCAGAAATTTCCAGGTTATCTGCTGGTAATTCTCGAACTATTTTTGCTGACTGTAAAATTGGCGTACTAGTCACAGAATTAGTCGTCAAAGTAAACAAAGGATTAGATAAAATTCCTGCTAAAGAAGTAGCCACAACCGAAATTACTAAACCTACTTGTAAAGGACGCATTCCTGGTAATGTCCAGTTAATTTCAGGATAGTTTTTCACAGATTCAGACATTTCCTGGGGTTCTTTTACTACCATCATTTTGACGACACGGATGTAATAGTAAATAGAAACTACACTAGTAATCAAGCCTAATAAAACTAAAGTATATAATCCTGATTGCCAACCAGCCCAGAAAAGGTAAATTTTACCAAAGAAGCCAGCTAGAGGCGGAATACCCCCCAAGGAAAGAAGACAAATACTCAAACAAAGAGTAATTACAGGGTCTTTATGATATAGTCCAGAATATTCGCTGATTCGATCTGTACCAGTGCGGAGAGCAAAGAGAATTACACAGGTAAAAGCTCCCAAGTTCATAAACAGATAAACTAGCAAGTAGAAAATCATGCTAGAGTAACCTGCATCTGTACCCGCAATTAAACCAATCATTACAAAACCAGCTTGAGCGATCGAAGAATAAGCCAGCATCCGCTTCATACTGGTTTGTGCCAAAGCTACTACATTACCCAGTACCATACTCAGGATAGCTAGGGCAGTAAAAATAAAATGCCACTGTTCGCTAACTAAAGCAAAAGCAGTTACTAGCATCCGAATAGCTAAAGCGAAACCTGCTGCTTTTGAACCGACAGAAAGAAATGCCACTACAGGAGTAGGCGAACCTTCGTAAACGTCAGGAGTCCATTGGTGAAAGGGAACAGCAGAAATCTTAAAAGCAATACCTGCAATTACAAATACTAAAGAAATAGCTAGTCCTAAAGATTGACCGCCAGTAACATCAGGAATATTAGCAGCGATCGCATTTAAATTAGTTTCTCCTCCAGATAAACCATACAACAGAGACACACCATAGAGGAAAATAGCGGAACTAGAAGCACCAATGAGCAGATATTTTAAGGCTGCTTCATTAGAACGAGGATCTCGCTTCATGTATCCTGTCATTAGGTAAGAAGAAATACTCAGCATCTCTAGAGAGATAAAAATCATCACTAACTCATTTGCCCCAGAGAGGAACATTCCCCCCAAAGTAGCAGTAAGCATAATGCCGATAAATTCTGCTAGAGAAGTACCCGACTGCTGAATGTAGCGAATAGTCATGGGAATAGTTACTGCTGTAGACAGAGCAATAATTCCGCGAAAAACAATACTTAAATTGTCCCCGCTAAACGCACCTAAAAAAGCATCGGGATCGGGGGTATCCCATTGAAAGTAAAGAGCTACTGTAGATAATAATAGACCAGCGATCGCAGCGTAAGGTAGCCAACGAGCAGAGTTACGACCAACAATCAAGTCTCCAATTAAAATTACCATCAGGGTGATAATAATAATCCCTTCTGGCAAAATTATTCCCGCATTAAGTTGGGCAGCAATATTACTAGAAAAATCCATAGGGTTTTCGGTAAAGTCTAAAAAATAGCAATCGGTAAGGACGTGTCCCCCGAATTCGATTCGGGAGGGGCTGTGACTCGAATTCGATTCGAGTCCGAGAATCGCCCCGTGAGCTTGTACCGTCCGTGACTGATACTCCTCCACGTCCGTCAACACTCGCGCGTTCCTTTGCGCGTTGACCGCGCGCAGGGTCGCTCGTCATAAACGCCTGGGGTCTCCCCAGGCGACGCGGACTTGTAAAAGCGGTGAGACCCCGCGGAGGTTGCCTCCGCACTGGGTAGCTCACCAAGACACGACGGAGCTTCCACCTCACCGCATTCCGCGGTAAGTTGTTAACTTTTGTTTCGCTAGCCAAGTATATCCAAAAAAGATGACAATTTCGGAAAGCAACGTTAACTTGGTTAAAAAACCTTTACAGAGGATTGTAACCTACAAGCAGTCTTCAGTTTGCGTTAACTCTTGTATCTTGTCTAAAGTAAAGAAGCGGAAACTAATGATATTTGTTGGATATATTGCAATTAACCTTAGTCCAAAAAATATATTTTAGTTGGGAAAGGTCTATAAATAGGTATATATCTAAAAAAATAAGATAAGCCAACCTCAATTTCAAACAAATCAACCCTTTTATTGCGTCAAGTTCATTATCTATACTTCTATGTCAACTCTGGTTATTGTTGAATCTCCTGCCAAAGCTCGTACTATTAGCAACTATCTGCCTTCTAGTTATCAGGTAGAGGCATCTATGGGACATGTTCGCGATTTACCTTCATCGGCGGATGAGATTCCTGCTGCCTACAAGGATAAGCGTTGGGCAAAAGATTTTGGAGTTAACGTAGAAAATGACTTTGAACCAATTTACGTTGTTCCCAAAAATAAAAAAAAGGTAGTGCAAAAACTAAAAGAGGCTCTCAAAGAAGCAGATGAACTCATTTTAGCTACAGATGAAGACCGTGAAGGAGAAAGTATTAGCTGGCATTTGCTACAGCTACTCAAGCCAAAAGTTCCTGTAAAGCGGATGGTTTTTCATGAAATTACCCGCGAGGCAATTCAAAAAGCCCTACAAGACTGTCGCGATGTGGATGAAGATTTGGTTCATGCTCAAGAAACTCGCCGTATTTTAGATAGATTGGTTGGTTATACCCTTTCTCCGTTACTCTGGAAAAAAATTGCTCGTGGTTTATCCGCAGGACGAGTACAATCGGTAGCAGTAAGGTTATTAGTAGAAAAAGAAAGAGAACGTCGGGCGTTTCAGTCTGGAAGTTATTGGGATTTAAAAGCTATTCTCGAACAAGCTAAAAATCCTTTTGAAGCTAAATTAGTTACTCTCGATGGCAAAAAATTAGCTACAGGCAATGATTTTGACCCCGATACAGGTAAAATCGCCGAAGGTAGAGATGTAGTTTTACTCAATGAAACTGAAGCTAATGCCCTCAAAGAAAGATTAATCGCTAAAACTTGGACTGTTAGTAATAGGGAAGAAAGAGCCACTAAAAGAAAACCATATCCGCCTTTTACTACCTCGACTCTGCAACAAGAAGCCAACCGCAAACTGGGTATTTCTGCAAGAGATACTATGCGCATTGCCCAAAAACTCTACGAACAAGGCTATATAACCTATATGCGAACTGATTCGGTTCATTTATCGGATGAGGCGATCGCAGCTTCTCGTGCTTGTGTAGAAAAAATGTACGGCAAAGAATATCTCAGTCCCAAACCCAAACAATACAGTACCAAGAGTAAATCGGCACAAGAAGCCCACGAAGCTATTCGCCCTGCGGGTAATACTTTCCGTACTCCCAAAGAAACAGGATTAAAAGAAAGGGAGTTTAAACTCTATGACTTAATTTGGAAAAGAACTGTAGCCTGTCAGATGGCAGATGCCAGATTAACCCAGATTACAGTAAATATAGATGTAGAAAATGCTGTTTTTCGCTCATCGGGACAAAGAATTGATTTTCCTGGCTTTTTCCGCGCCTATGTAGAAGGTTCGGACGATCCTGAAGCAGCGTTAGAAGATCGAGAAGTAATTTTGCCCCCCCTAAAGGTAGGCGATACCCCTGACTGCAAAGAACTAGAAGCCATCGGACATGAAACTCAACCCCCTGCTAGATACACAGAAGCATCTCTGGTTAAAACTTTAGAAAAAGAAGGTATTGGTAGACCTAGTACCTACGCAACAGTCATCGGGACAATTATCGATCGCGGTTATGCCCAAATGAGAAATAAGGCTTTAGTACCTAGTTTTACGGCATTTGCAGTCACTAGCCTTCTAGAAAATCATTTTCCCGATTTAGTTAATACTGGGTTTACTTCCCAAATGGAGCAAACTTTAGATGAAATTGCTAGAGGCACCGCTCATTGGCTACCCTATCTTAAAGACTTTTTTAAAGGAGAACAAGGTTTAGAAAACCAAGTCAAAGTTAGGGAAGAACAAATAGATACTATTGCTGCTAAAACTATTCAGTTAGATAATTTAGATGCCAAGATTCGGATTGGTAGATATGGCCCTTTTATTGAAGTAAATAACGAAAATGAAGAAGAAGCAATTAAAGTTTCTATTCCCGTTAATTTAACTCCTGCCGATCTCGATCCCGAACAAGTACAGTCTTTAGTCAAACAAAAATTAGAAGGCCCCGATAAGGTAGGTTTGCATCCAGAAACAGCAGAGCCAATTTATCTCAAACAAGGCCCTTACGGTTATTATGTTCAATTAGGTGACAAAACCGACGATAATCCCAAACCGAAACAAACATCTCTACCCAAAAACGTTAAACCAGAAGACGTTACCTTAGAAACAGCCGTTGGTTTATTATCCCTACCCCGTCTTTTAGGTATACACCCAGGTACAGAAGGCAAAATCAAAGCGAGTATAGGACGTTTTGGCCCTTATGTCGTTCACGAATTTAAAGAAGAAGGAGAGAAAAAATTACAAAGAGATTACCGCTCTCTCAAAGCAGAAGATGATGTCTTAACCGTAGATTTCGATCGCGCCATGGAATTATTAGCACAACCCAAACGTACTCGCGGTAAGAGTAGCAAAAAACCTTTACGGGAATTAGGCGTTCATCCCGAAGATAACGAACCAGTAAATATCTACAAGGGGGTAGGGTCTTATCCTGACTATATTAAACACGGTAAAGTTAATGTGAGTATTCCTGAAGGAGAAACCACAGAAAGTATTACTTTAGAAACAGCATTGGCTTTACTTGCGGATAAAGCTGCTAGCAAGAAAAAAACTACTAAAAAGAAAACTACCGCCAAAAAAACAACTACTACTAAGAAGAAAACTACTGCCAAAAAAACGACTAGCAAGAAAGCTGCTAAATAATGAGTAGGGTAAGACTATAGTGGGTTACGGCGTTGGCGATCTAAAGTATGAAACCGAAAGTAATAATGTTTATATCTATTAGCTTTCGATCGATACTTTTGATTTATTCAGCAAGTTTTATCTAGAAGGGCGCGATCGCGCTTCACTGCTACGAAAGTAGTCGCCTAGTTTCAGCTTCGTCGATCCCCGAATAAGTAGCTCCACTTTATTAAGTAAATAAACTTATTTAACTACGAATCTTCTTCCTCTCCGTATCTTTCTTTATATTCGTCGGTTTGTTTATACTCTTCCCAGAGCCTGTCTACTCTCTGTTTTATTTTGCTATGTCTATCTACTCCTTCGTAGGCATATCGATCGAGCTTATTCTCGACAATTAATTTTTCTAGATAGTTAATCCGTTCTTCAGTTTCTGGGTGAGTAGATAACCAAGCAGGAGGAATCGAGCGATCTTCTTGTTTGGCTATTTCATCTAATTTAACCATTAAGTTACGCACGCCATCGGCTGCATAACCCGCACTGACTAATATTTTTGTCCCGTATAAATCCGCTTGTCTTTCCATATCTCGACTGTAGTTAAGCACGATTAGATTTGCTGCTGCACTACCCACATAGGGAATGTATTGAGCAACACTGGTAGTTAAATTACCTCTAGATACAAGCTGAAAGCCATGGGATAAATCTGCATGGGCAATTTCATGGGCGAGTAATCCTGCTAATTCTGCTTCTGAATTCATGTTCATAATTGCTCCTGCATTGACAAATACTTTTCCTCCAGGCAAAGCAAAAGCATTAAGTTGGTCATCCATAATTACATGAAATTCGTACTCAAAATCCTCTCTTCCTGCCACGTCGGTAACTTTTTTACCAACATCACGAACATATTGCAAAACTTTTTCGTCTTCTACCATCGGTAGTTGTTTTTTTGCTCTTTTGGCTACACTTTCCCCAATAGAAGACTCGCCTCTCATCAACATCATGGTAGTTTCGATCGCCGAAATTGGACCAAATAAATTGCCAGTGAGGACATAACCAAGAGCCCCTGTAATCACTCCACCGATGGCGTTATAAGTTAATTCGGAACGTAAATGATCTCTGAATTCTTCCAAATATTCATCTGCTAGTCGTGCAAACTTTGCCGATTCTTGATGTTCTGGATTAAGCAGGGCAAATTGACGGGCTGTTACAGAAGCATCTAGCCATCTTTCTGCTTGAATATCGGCTGCAATCTTCGCTTCTAATAATTTTGGCTCGTTAGGATATTGGGCTACTGCTTGTTCTAAAACTTGTAATGCTGCTTCTTCTTGTTCGTAGTTTTCTAAAGAGCGAGCATAACTTAAATGACCTGGAATAAATTCTGGATGTTGAGTTACTAGTAATTCTATGGGAGAAAATATTTTACTTTCTAATTGTTGCTCGATTCCTTCTTGATGAATTCGCCAATATACTTTACCTCCTGGAGGTAAGCGATCGAGGTCGTAAATTGCTTGGGGTTTATTTTCTTCGTATTTTTTCGTTTTTTCTATGAATAATGGTTCTTTTAACTGTCGGTAAATTCTTGCAGCTTTAATTTTATTTCCTGCTAAATATAGTCGATCTGCTTCGAGAAATTTTTGGTGGCGGGCGATTTCTTGTGGAGTAGGTTTATCTTTTTTTTCCGTTGCTTCTGCTGCTGATTCTCTTTCTGTTGAAGAATTATCTTCTGTCTTTGTTTCTCGATCTTCTTCTTGGTTTTCTGATTCTGAATCTTGTTCGATCGATTCTTTTGCTAGTAATAAAGCTTGGTTTTGTTCATTAATTTTACTGACAGACGGAAGGGCTAAAGCTGTTTGCCCAGAAGTAAAAATACCTAAAATGATTAATATTAATTTTTGCGATATTTTCATATAACTAAAGCTTACTCAATAATTATTAATTCTTTATTTTTATTTTAAAACTTGTCTTTTAGAAAAAAAGTGATGTTTACTGTTAATTTAATTAGAGTACTTACTTTATAAAGAAGCCATGACTACTCATTTCATCACTGCTGAAATCGCTCTCGGTGAAAACCCCGCTCAATTACAAAAAGAGATTGAAACCGAACTAGAAAAACGCGGTGAGCCTTTGCGTTGGGCAATTACCGAGGTCGATCGCGACAAGCAAACCGTAAAAGTTGAAGGAATTGTTACAAAAAAAGAATAACTATTACTAATTCTTTACTTTATGCGTCCTTATACAGTCGTTTTAATTATTCCTACAGGGATAGGAGCAGCAATTGGCGGATATGCTGGAGATGCTTTGCCTGTAGCTAGAGCTATAGCTCAGGTATGCGATCGCCTGATTACTCATCCCAATGTGCTGAATGGCGCACAAATGTACTGGTCGATGCCCAATACTTTTTATGTAGAAGGTTACGGACTCGATCGCTTTGCAGCTTCTAGTTGGGGACTACAACCAGTACATCAAAATCGGGTGGGTTTACTTCTCGATCGAGGAATTGAGCCAGAATTACGCCTAAGACATCTACAAGCAGCAGATGCAGCTAGAGCCACTTTAGGACTAGATCTGACTGATTATGTAGTTACGGATGCCCCTTTAGAAGTCAAATTAAATACCGCAGCCTCAGGAGCGAGTTGGGGAACTATTGGCAATCCTGGCAGTTTATTACGAGGAGCAGAAACCTTAATCAAACAAGCGGACGCTCAGGCGATCGCTGTAGTCACTCGTTTTCCCGATGACTGTGATAGCATAACCTTAGCTAACTACCGTCAGGGTACGGGAGTAGACCCCCTAGCAGGAGCAGAAGCGGTCATTTCTCATCTAATCGTGCGTAACTGGCAAATTCCCGCAGCCCATGCACCAGCCCTAATGCCTTTACCCCCAGACCCCCAAGTATCTCCTCGTGCAGCAGCAGAAGAGATAGGTTATACTTTTTTGCCCTGTGTTTTAGTAGGATTAAGCCGTGCGCCCCAATTTATCACTAAGGGACACCAAAATAGTACTTCAGCTATTTGGGCAAATGAGGTAGATGCTGTCGTTGTTCCTGCAACAGCTTGTGGTGGTAGTGCTATCCTGAGTTTTAGCCAAAGCTCAACCAAAATTATTGCTGTAGAAGAAAATAAAACGGCAATAGAAGTTACCCCAGAATCCCTGGGCATAAAAATAATTAAGGTAAACTCTTATTTGGAGGCGTTAGGAGTTTTAGTTACCCATCGCGCTGGTATTAGTGCCAACGCCCTACGTCCTTCAATGTTGTCCCTTCATTGCTTATCTCAAACCAGTGGCAAATCCAAATAATCCAGAAATAGAACCTCTCAGTCGCACTCAAATTTTGATAGTGATGGGAGTAACAGCAGTAGTTTTACTGATTGTTGCCAAAATCTGGCAAAAGCTAGGTTCTGTAGAACTTTTACCCTTAAACTTTACCATCGATGCCCTAATTTGGGGGATTGGCATGGCAATAGGCATAAGTGTAGCTAGTAGCATTGTTTATCATCTCTGGCCTTCTTACCGCCGTAGTGCAGATGCCTATCTCGAATTAGTAATAAAACCCTTAGTTTGGGCAGATCTGATTTGGTTGGGACTTTTGCCTGGTTTGAGTGAAGAGTTACTCTTTCGCGGTGTGATGTTACCAGCTTTAGGCTTAAACCTAGCTGCGGTTTTTCTTTCTAGTGTCTTTTTTGGGATTTTGCATTTTAGCGGTAGCGAACAGTGGCCTTATGTAGTTTGGGCTACAATAGTTGGGTTTGCTCTGGGTTATGTCGCTCTAATTACAGGCAATTTATTGATTCCCATCATTGCTCATATCATCACCAATTTAGTTTCTAGTATGGTATGGAAAATTAATCGAGCTAATACTAGCGAATCATAATTTTATTGAAATTAGTAAGATGCCTTTTTTATTTGCCAATAAACTCGGTCGAGTAAAGTCATTAAAATATCAAGTAAAATATGTAATCGGCGAAGCTAAGTATGTAATTCGCGATTGGCAAAGAGTAATTACCGAACAAGATAAATTAGCCGAAATAGTTAATCAGAAAGAAATTAGAGTTGTCGGCTTGAGACGTAGCGGAAATCACGCAGTTATTAACTGGATTAATAAACAAGAGAGTGGATATGTATCTCATCTAAATAATATTGTTCCTAAGTGTAATCCCTACCGTCTATTGTATCGTCACTATCCCAAAGAAAGATTGAGAGAAGAGTCTTGGGGCTATTTCCGCCCAAAAGATTGTTTAATTTATAGTTATGAGGATTATTGTTTAAAACAAATAACCGATCGCCAGTTTGAAAATAAACACGATCTTTATTTAGGAAAAAGTAAGATTAGATACGATGT
Organism: Xenococcaceae cyanobacterium; assembly: GCA_051439545.1. Classification (GTDB taxonomy): domain Bacteria; phylum Cyanobacteriota; class Cyanobacteriia; order Cyanobacteriales; family Xenococcaceae; genus JASJDJ01. The sequence goes on from JBFRWK010000184.1 coordinate 10,041, forward strand.
ACTGATTTTGAGAGACCCATTTAATCTCTTGGCTAGTAGAATTAAAAGTAATATGTTACCAGTCAAAAATAAATATTTAAGTCTAAGTGAATTATGGATTAATTACGCTAAAGAGTTTTTACAAGAGACTAATTATCTACAGAATAATAAAGTATGTATTAACTATAATCGTTGGGTTAGCGATAAAAACTATCGTCACCAAATAGCAGATTCGCTTCAGCTAAATTTTACCGATGCTGGCTTTGATGAAGTGAGAGGATATGGCGGAGGAAGCTCCTTTGATGGTCGTGATTTTCACGGGCTAGCTTCCAACATGGATGTTAATAATCGGTGGAAAAATATCACTGACCATCCTAAGTATCACCAATTTTTAGCTAATGAACAACTGATGAGCTATTCTCAAAAAATATTTGGTGATTTTGAGGAAATAACCAAATAAAGAGCTATTATGGGGCTAATCGCTTAATCTCCCAGGTATTTTCTTCTTTTAAATAATAGCAAAGGCGATCGTGAAGACGATTGGGACGACCTTGCCAAAATTCAATAGTCCTTGGGATTACTCTAAAACCACCCCAATGAGGGGGACGAGGAATTGCTTGTTGTTGATATTGAGCTTCTAAATTTGCTAATTGGCGATCTAATACCGCACGGCTCTCAATTACCTGACTTTGATTCGACACCCAAGCTCCCAGTTGAGAACCCTGAGGGCGACTCTGAAAATATTCATTAGATTCAGAATCGCTAATTTTGACAACTTTACCTTCAATTCTGACTTGTCGCTCTAACTCTGCCCACCAAAAGACTAAAGCAGCTTGAGGATTGGCTGCTAGTTGTTTACCTTTGAGGCTATTGTAATTGGTAAAAAAGACAAAACCTCGCTCATCAAAGTTTTTTAACAGTACGATACGAGCAGAGGGTTGACCATTACCCGTGACTGTAGCTATAGTCATGGCGTTTGTTTCTGGGAGTTGAGCCTCGATCGCTTGTTGAAACCACAAGTTAAATTGGCTAAAAGGGTTTGGGTCGATCTCTGCTTCCGTTAGACCCGAACGAGTATAGTTTTGACGTAAATCGGCAACAGATAAATTCATAAATTTTATTATGATTTAAATTTTAATTATTGAATCAGTTAAAAATATTTGTTTTGATTACGATCGACTAATTGGCAATAATTCAATAAGTGTATATATGACTATAGTTTCTGCTCAAACTGCCCTCAGCCTCGCTGACCGGATCTGCCCGATCGCTAACTTAATTAATTTAGCAGAACAAGGGGAAATTGACCCTTGGGATGTTCCTGTAATTGAAATAATCGATCGATTTTTAACGGAACTCGGCTTAATTGATGAAAATATTGCAGCCCAACAAAATGCCGATCTACCACAATCAGGTCAAGCTTTTTTGTGGGCATCAATGTTAGTCTTGCTCAAAGCAGATACCCTAGAATTATTAAGGCAAGAAAATATCGCTCCAGAAAATGATGAATTTCTCGATGAAGAAATTATCTTAGAAGAGTCAAACAAATCTTCTTTACCTCTAAATTTAGAACGACATTTACGTCGACGCGCTGCAACTACATTTGTCGGAAAACGACGAGTAACCTTACAAGAACTTATCGAACAACTAGAACATATTGCAGCAGAAATAGAAGCTGCTACTAATAATACTGCGCCGAAAAAAACATCTCGTTCTCGCCGAGAAGCTATTCGAGCAATTACTCAGTTAGCTCATAACGAGAACTTAACTGAATTAGCAATTCAATTAGAAAGTTTTCTCTATTCCGATGTATCTCTCTTAGCCACCGAACAAAATTATATTGATTGGGAAGAATTATTAGAGCGGTGGATTAATAAAAATAATTCTAATGGAGAGTTGGTTATCGATAATGCCCATCATTCTTCGACATCAGAAAGAGCGGGGATTTTTTGGGCATTGCTATTATTATCTGCTCAATCAAAAGTAGAGTTATGCCAACAAGAATTTTATCAAGATTTAACAATTCGTCCTCTCAAACTTTAAAGGGAAATTTAACGGTATGAAGATATTGCTGATAAACTATAGTAGTTCTTAAATACAGATGGATCTGGTTGAGGAGAAGCATTCATGAAAGCCATGATTCTTGCTGCTGGCAAAGGCACTAGAGTTCGTCCCATTACCTATACAATTCCCAAACCGTTAATTCCTATTTTGCAAAAGCCAGTGATGGAGTTTTTGTTAGAACTTCTGAGAAAACATGGCTTTAACGAAATTATGGTTAATGTCAGTCATTTGGCTGAAGAAATAGAAAACTATTTTCGGGATGGTCAGCGTTTTGGCGTAAATATTGGCTATTCTTTTGAAGGAAGCATTGTTGAGGGTAAACTGGTTGGTGCTGCTTTAGGTTCTGCTGGTGGTTTAAAACGAATTCAAGATTTTAATACTTTTTTTGATGATACTTTTATTGTTCTCTGTGGAGATGCCCTAATAGACCTCGATTTAACCGCAGCCGTTAAATTTCATAAAGAAAAAGGCGCGATCGCTACAGTAGTTACTAAATCTGTACCTAAAGAAGATGTGCCTAGTTATGGGGTGGTAGTCACCGATGACGAGGGTAGAATTAAGTCTTTCCAGGAAAAACCTTCTGTAGAAGAAGCCTTGAGTACGGAAATTAACACGGGGATTTATATTTTTGAACCAGAAGTAATTGATTACATCCCCCCTAAAGAAAAATATGATATTGGTGGCGATCTGTTTCCCAAATTAGTCGAGATGGGTGCGCCTTTTTATGCCGTCTCCATGGATTTTGAATGGGTAGATATTGGTAAAGTTCCCGATTATTGGCACGCTATTCGCGGTGTGCTAACTAAAAAAATTAAAAATGTTGACATTCCAGGTACAGAAGTTGCTCCAGGAATCTATACAGGGCTAAATGTCGCTGTAAATTGGGATAAAGTGAATATCAAAGGGCCTGTTTATATTGGTGCTATGACCAAAATTGAAGATGGAGCGACTATTATTGGCCCAACCATGATTGGCCCTAACTGTTGGATTTGTAATGGCGCAACAGTAGATAATAGCGTTATTTTTGAATATTCTCGTTTAGGTGCGGGAGTCAGGTTAGTAGATAAACTAGTATTCGGACGCTATTGTGTGGATAAGACAGGAGCAGCGATCGATGTTCAGGCAGCAGCCCTCGATTGGTTGATTACTGATTCCCGTCAATCTCTCGATCCCGAACCTCCAGAGGATATGATTAAGGACTTACTAAAAAATGAGTAAGAGCTTAAGTCTAGTAGCAGATTTCCCAGACAAACAGTGACAATGCTTAACACAATGTCCAGGTTTTTGGCTCAAATAGCAACATCAGATAAAATGTTGTCATGTCATATCTAGCCTATAAAACCAAACTAAAACTCAATAACAAGCAAAAAACACTAATGCGACAGTGTGCTGGTTATAGTCGTTGGCTCTGGAATTGGGCATTAAATTTAAAACAAAAAACATACCATGAAGGAATTAAACTAAACAAATCTCAGCTAAGAAAGTTTTACACCAATTACGTTAAACCTCTTTATCCTTGGCAATCTCAGCTAAGTTCGAGAATCTATCAGTATACCTTTATCGATTTAGATGAAGCATACAAACGTTTCTTTCAAGGAATAGCTAAATATCCTCAATTTAAGAAAAAAGGGCTCTCCCGTAACAGTTTTACCATTGACTCAGGAGGAAAACCAATTTCACTAACTGGTAAACTACATAAATTACCTTTCTTTGGTTGGTTAAAAACTTACGAACAATTACCAATTTGCTCCACTAAGAAAATTACCTGTTCCGAAATTGCAGGAGATTGGTATCTCTCTTTTTTTATCGAAGTAGATTTTATTGCCACTCCCAAAATAAGAGAAAAAGTAGGAGTAGATTTAGGTATCTCCAAACTAGCAACCCTTAGTTCTGGAGTAATATTTGAAAATCCACGAACTTACAACAAAGCGTTAACAAGACTTACTAGACTACAAAGAGATTTAAGCCGTAAAGTGTTTGGTTCTTCTAATTGGGAGAAAGCCAAATTAAAAGTTCAGAAAGCACATTTAAAAGTTGCCAAGAGCCGAAACAACGCCATTCATCATCTGACTAGTTACCTAAGCAAAAACCACGCGCAAGTAATTATGGAGGATTTGAATGTCACAGGACTAATTAAAAATCGGCATCTGAGCAGAGCTTTGAGCGATGCAGCTTTCGGAACTATTAGAACTCAAACAGAATATAAATGCGCTCGTTATGGTTCGAGTTTAACCTTAGCGGATAGATTCTTTCCTAGTAGTCAATTATGTAGTAGTTGCGGTCATCGTCAAAAAATGCCCCTCAAAGAACGAGTTTACAACTGTGCCAACTGTGGCATGAAAGGGAAAGAGCGCGATCTGAATGCCAGCTTGAATCTGGAAAACTATCATACAATCCAAGCGGTTGGCTTAACCGCTTTAAGGTCTGTGGAGGAGGTGCTGCCGACAGTCTCCAGTGAAGCAGATAATAAACACCATGCTAGCTTGTCTAGTTTTGGGTAGGTTTTATAAAGCAGGTGAACCGAGTTACATCAGCCCAAATAGATCTAACTGTAGCAGATCGAGGCGATCGCTTAGATCGTTGGTTATCCCAACAGCTACCCGATATTTCCCGTTCTCGTCTTCAAAAGTTGATTGAGGACGGGAATGTTAGGTTAAATAGCCATGTCTGTAACCAAAAAAAAATTAAACTGCAAAAGGGCGATCGCCTCAAGCTCACTATTCCTGCTCCTCAAACTCTAGATTTAGCACCAGAAGCTATCCCTCTCGATATTCTCTATGAAGACGAACAGCTAATAATTATTAATAAACCTGCTAATTTCGTCGTTCATCCCGCACCAGGTCATCAGACTGGTACATTAGTTCAGGCTTTGCTCCATCACTGCCCTAACTTATCAGGTATTGGGGGAGTACAACGCCCTGGTATCGTCCATCGTTTGGATAAAGATACCACGGGGGCGATCGTTGTGGCAAAAACCGATTTAGCCCATCAACATCTCCAAGCTCAAATTAAAGCTAAAACTGCCCGTAGAGAATATTGGGGTGTAGTCTATGGTTCGCCGAAAAATAAGGAAACTACCATTAATTTACCTATTGGTCGTCATCCTGTCGAGCGCAAAAAAATGGCGGTTATTCCCGTAGATAAGGGTGGTAGAGAAGCGGTGACTCACTGGCAAGTTTTAGAAAGACTGGGTAACTATAGCTTAATGGAATTTATTTTAGGCACGGGACGGACTCATCAAATTAGAGTTCATTGTAGTCACAGCGGTCATCCTCTTGTGGGCGATCCTTTGTATAGTTCTGGACGTTCTCTTGGTGTCAATTTATCTGGTCAAGCTCTCCATGCCCGTAAACTCAGTTTACAACATCCCATCTCGGGCAAATTAATTGAAGCGATCGCGCCTTTACCAGAGGAATTTACTAAACTTTTAACCGTATTGCGTCAACGAAATTCTTCCTAGGGAAGAAAACAAGATAATAACCAGCCTATGATTAATTTATCTCAGCGATTAGTTAACAATGTTGCCAAAATCTTTCCCGATGCTATCTTCTATAAAAAAACTAGCGAAAAAGTAGTGGCATTAACTATCGATGATGCACCGCCTAAAGACGAGGAAGAGTATGGCACAGAATTAATTTTACAGGCGATCGCCGAGCATAATCAGAGATACAGTAAACTAGAACCAGCTAGAGCGACTTTTTTTATTATTAGCAGTCATCTTCGCCCCAATTCTCAAATTATCCCCAAAATTATAGCTCACGGACATGAAATAGCCAATCACGGAGTAATTGATGAAACTCATGCTTGGCTGACTCCTTGGCAATTTGAACAACAGTTACAAGAAGCTCATGTCAAACTGTTAGACTTGACAGGTAATAACATAATTCGTTGGTATCGTCCTGGGAGAGCTTTATATAATCAACAAATGTTACAGGCGATCGAGCGTTTGACAGCTAAAGAGAAGTACGATCTCAGGTTGGTACTAGCTTCGATGATTCCTTTCGATACTTACGATCTGACTAATTATCCTTGGTTAACGGCAATATATGTCAGACAAATGATTTTTCCTGGAGCAATTTTAGTCTTTCATGCAGGTTCGACCAAAATAGCCCAAAATACGGCGATCGCTCTGGAGTTAATTTTAGAAGATTTGAGACAGAAAAACTATCGGATCGTTACTGTTAGCCAACTTTTTAATCTTAGCCATGAATAACGAGATTGTTTCTTCAACTTGGCGTTTAATTCCTCTTATTGAAGCTTCAGGTAAAATCCAAATGGCGATCGATACCTGGTTACTAGAAAAACACCGTCAGGGAGAACATCCCCCCACCCTAAGATTTTATACTTGGAATCCTCCAGCCATTTCTCTCGGCTATCACCAAAAAGAATATCCTGCCCATTGGCAAAAATATCCCCTGGAAATAATTCGTCGCCCGACGGGTGGACAAGCAGTATTGCATCAGGGAGATTTAACCTATGCGGTAATCACTTCCGCTAACCGAGGAAAACGTTTAGAAGTGTATCGGCACATCTGTCAATTTTTAATTGAAGGCTGGCGATCGCTTGGAGTCGAACTACATTATGGTAATGCCAACCGAGAATATCGGCAAAATCCTAACTGCTTTGCCACAGCAACCAACGCGGATTTAATTACCAATAGGGGAGTAAAAGCGATTGGCTCTGCTCAACTACGCAGAGGTAAAGCCATACTACAACATGGTTCGATGATGCTTTCCACAAGTAAAGATTTATTTACTCAAGTTTTCCCTCAATCTGCCCCTGGCAATCTTTTAGATTTAATTAATGTAGCAGAAGATCGGGCGATCGTCTCGATCGCGAATTCTTTAACCCAAGCAGCTAGTAATTGTTTTAATATCCAATTTCAAGAACAACCTTTATCGAAAATAGAATGGCAAGATATTGTTACGAATTAGGCTTTGCTAACATACTAATATTATTAAAGTTAATTAAATCAATCACGATATTATGAGCGTAGTTAGTCAAGTTATTCTTAGAGCAGACGATGAACTCCGCTATCCCAGTAGCGGTGAATTAGAGGGAATCAAAAAGTTTTTAACAACTGGAGAACAACGGGTACGTATTGCTGAAACCCTAGCAGAAAACGAAAAGAAAATTATCGATAAGTCCAGTAGGGAATTATTCAAAATGCACCCAGAGTATCGCGCTCCAGGGGGTAATGCCTCTGGTCAAAAACAATACAATCAATGTCTGCGGGATTTAGGTTGGTATATTCGTTTAGTCACCTATGGTGTTTTAGCTGGAGATAAAGAACCGATCGAAAGTACGGGTTTAATCGGTGTTAGGGAAATGTATAATTCTCTCAATGTCCCAGTGCCTGGAATGGTGGACTCGATCAGATGTCTCAAAAATGCTGCTTTGGATTTACTCAGCAAAGACGATGCAGAACAAACTGCTCCTTATTTCGACTACATTATCCAATCTATGTCATAGTTTCCATTTTGTTGGAATTACAATTTAGATATTGCTGTTAAAAATTTTGGTAATAGGTAATTAGCGATCGGTAACTATTATCGATTATTAATTGCCAATTACCAATAATGATCGTTTACTTAGCAGCTATATGTATTGGTATGACGGTAAGTTAATTAAAAAAGATCGGCTAGAATTAGATATTAATAATCCTGGTTTGCTTTACGGTGCAACAGTTTTCAGCACCATGCGGGTTTACGAACAATCTTTGACTCATCCTCTAACCAATTGGCAAGCTCATTGCGATCGTCTTCGTGATAGTATTAAAGCTTTTGATTGGCAACAGCCAAATTGGCAGAGCTTACAACAAGGTGCGGAAATATTATCGTCTCGTTTTCCCGTGCTGCGATTAGTCGTTTTTGCCGATGGTAGAGAGTGGATTACAGGACGTAACTTACCATCAGATTTGTTAGAAAAACAAACCCAAGGTATTACCGCCTGGGTTGCAGATGCTCCTCTTTTTCGTCGTGACTTAGCTGCCTATAAAACTGGTAATTACTTAGGTGCATATTTAGCTTTAAAGAAAGCACATAAATTAGGAGCAAAAGAAGCAATTTTAATAGATAGTAATGGTAATTGGCTAGAAACCAGTACGGGCAATCTTTGGGGATGGCGAGATAATTGCTGGTATACTCCTTCTTTAGAGGGGGGCATCTTACCAGGGATTACTCGATTTCGTTTGCTCCACGGACTAAAGCGTCAAAATATCCCTGTACGCGAAAATATTTGGACACCTGAATTTGTTGAAGGATTAAAGGCGATTTACTACAGCAATTGTGTCGTTGAGCTAATTCCCATACATAAGATCGATCTAAGCGATCGAGATTTTTTAAATCTAAACTTATTAAGTAAACAATCGACTCTAAAGCTATTAAAAGAACTTTCTAGAGGTCTGAGTTACTTATAGTCTACATTTGTTTACTCGATCTTTAAACAAAATGATTTTTTTACATAGATAGTTTATAACAAATTTATATGTTTTTTCGTATAAATAGCGATATCTATTAAATTTAAGTCACTACTTTTTGTCCTCATGATTTTAGAGCTTGAGATTTCTTCTCTTATATAGATATATTTTTATTTTTTTTAGGATTTTGATAACGCTTGTAAATGGCGCGCTCCCTTATTTATAGCAGTTCTAGCATTGCTGAGGAATTTCACAATAATATTTACATCTATCTTTAAGCATCTTTGAATAAACTTCACAAAAAAAATAAGTATTTTTAAGAATTTACTATTTGCTTATCACCCAGTTACTATTTAGAGAAATCGGTAATAAAAAACTTATTGAATTAATTTATTCATATAAAACTATTTTTCAAGGAAGATATTCAATGTTCAAGTATATTAATTTAAATAAAATTACAAAAACTAGTTGCTTAGCTATTTTGCTAGCGGGAACTTTAATCGGTCAGCCTGCTATTTCTGGTAGTAGTAATAGTGGTCCTGGAAATAATAACGGACATGGAAATAATTGTGATGGTATAGATTCCAGTAATCCAGGTAATGGTAGTCCTGATGGCAAAAATAAAAATCATAATGAAACAGATCCTAACGTTGATGATGAAGGTAAAGGAAATTGTTCTACAACCAGTTCCTCGACTGATTCTTCAATTAATTCTCAACCTATAGGAATTAGCAAACTGTATACAGAGAATGAATCTGCTACAGTAACTAACTTAAATATTTATGATAAAAATAATAATGCTATTTCCATGAAATTTGGAGCAGGAAATAATAGAAAATTAACAGGCTTTCAAGTCGGAAATCAAGATTATTCTATTCTACAGTTAGTAAATGAAGCTAGATTACAGCGTGTTGATAACGCTCTAACTTCTGGAGAAAAACACGTCTTTTTTCTAGAAGCTAATAGCAACAATTCTGAAGTAAAAAGCTCATTTATTGAAACAATGGAGCAAGCAGTAAGAAGTGAATTTATTAACATTGGTTCTGATAATGTATTTGCTAACGCAAAAGAGGGCAACGGTAATCATAATAATATTGAACGAGTAGATTTCTTAATCGATGATGGCTTTACTGTTAATGAAGATTATGTTAGCAACGCTGGTTTCTTACTTTTAGAAAGAGGTGGTAACGATCCTTTTAAAATTGCTGCAATTACTGCTGTTGATGCAGATGGGAATCCCTCAGCTTTTGGTGAGTTACTAACTGTCCCTAAAAGTACTTGGGGTAATTCAGGAATCAAAATGAACACTTCAGTTTTCCAAACTGAACCTCAGTGGATTGAACCTAAGTTTACCGCTACTCCCAATGGTCAAAAAATCCACGGTGTTTTTGTTTCTATCGCTTCTTTGGGTATTACTGCCGACCAAAAAATTTACGGCTATGCTGTGTTCCCAAATGATGTTAATGCCAATAACGACCTAGTTGGTCTATCTGACTTTCCTACAAATACTGGTTCTAGTTCTGGAGAAGGTGGTCTGGATTTAATTTCTAGTGGCGGTCTCTTTATCCCTGAAGGTAATACTGTTACAGAAGTATTTGATAACCAACCAAAACCACTAATGGCAAGCAGTAAAAAGAATTATGCCGATTAGATTCATATCGAGCAATAATATATCAGATATTTTTTAGCAACAAAGAGCGTATTTATACCATACTCAAAAGTATGGTATTTTCTATTTAACAATAATCACAACAATCACAACGGTCGAACTTGACGGTTAATTTTCTTCACAATCTTCAAAAAAAGAGCTATACTGGTAAATCGTGGATTTTTATATTTAGTAATGAACGCAGAAGCTATAATTAGTTCTATAGAAGCGCAGCATCTAAAAAGCGACATACCCCAAATTAGTGTTGGAGACAGCATAGAAGTTGGGGTTCGCATTAAAGAAGGTAACAAAGAAAGGGTTCAGCCTTACAAAGGAACAGTAATTGCCAAACGGGGTGGTGGTATTAATGAAACTATTACCGTTAGGCGTATTTTCCAAGGTGTTGGTGTAGAAAGGGTGTTTTTACTCCATTCTCCTATTGTTGCCAGAATTAAAATAGAGCGTCGGGGTAAAGTTCGTCGTGCTAAACTCTATTATCTCCGCGATCGCGTTGGTAAAGCGACTCGTGTTAAACAACGTTTCGATCGTTCTAAGAGTAAAAAATAAATTGGTCTGAGCTTGTTAAATTAAAAAGTACAAGATAGGGTATTATTAAGGTAACAAAGCTTAACAGTAAGTTAAGTGTTTAGTATGCGTCCTTAGTTCAGTTGGTAGAACGTCGGTCTCCAAAACCGGATGTCGAGGGTTCAAGTCCTTCAGGGCGCGTAAGCCTTGTAAAAGCCAATATGATACTTTCTGCCTCGGGCTGTTTATTGTTGAATTCAGTCAGAAATAGGGGAGATAATATAAATAAGAACAACTCAACCATTCAAACTTGAACTGAATTCATTGACAGAGGAGAGTAAAAGCTTTGGCCAAAAAAGAAATAGCACAAGACAAAATTAAAGACGATTTTAAAGTATCAGAGTTTGCCAACGAAACTAAAGAAGAATTAGCTAAAGTTGTATGGCCATCTCGTCAACAGTTGTTGAGTGAGTCGGCAGCAGTTATCTTGATGGTGATTTTGGTAGCAACCGTCATCTATTTAGTGGATAACTTCTTCGCTTGGAGTGCAGGAAAGGTATTTTAATGAGTTTTGCTGAAGATTCATCAGAAGATAAGGAGCGCAAAGATTTAGGTAAAGGAAAACCTGGCTGGTATGCAGTTCAGGTAGCATCAGGCTGTGAAAAGCGAGTCAAAACTAATTTAGAACAGCGCGTTCACACATTAGATGTAGCAGACAGAGTCTTGCAAGTGCAAATTCCCCAAGTACCTATTGTAAAGATACGTAAAGATGGTTCTCGCTATACCAGTGATGAAAAAGTTTTCCCAGGTTATGTCCTCGTCCAAATGATTATGGACGATGAAGCTTGGCAGGTTGTTAAAAATACACCAAACGTGATTAACTTTGTGGGAGCAGAACAAAAACGCCGTTATGGTAGAGGCAGAGGTCATGTTAAACCTCTTCCCTTAAGTCTGTCTGAAGTAGAACGTATCTTTAAGCAAGCAGAAGGACAAGAACCAGTTGTCAAAGTTGATATGGAGGTAGGAGACAAAATTGTTGTTCTCTCTGGTCCATTTAAAGATTTTGAAGGGGAAGTCATTGAAGTTAGCCCAGAAAGGAGTAAGCTTAAAGCTCTGCTATCCATTTTTGGAAGAGATACACCTGTAGAACTAGAATTTAATCAAATCGAAAAACAAAGCTAGAAATGCCCAAAAAAGTTGTTGCTTTAATTAAGTTAGCCCTTCCTGCTGGGAAGGCTAACCCTGCTCCTCCTGTAGGTCCAGCCTTGGGTCAACATGGGGTAAATATTATGGCATTTTGCAAAGAATATAATGCCAAGACTGCGGATAAGGCAGGTTTAGTTATTCCTGTAGAAATCTCGGTTTTTGAAGACCGTAGCTTTACCTTTATTCTCAAAACGCCACCAGCTTCAGTATTAATTAAAAAAGCTGCGGGTATTGAAAAGGGAGCTAGCGAACCCAATAAACAAAAGCTGGCGACTATAACTCGCGAGCAACTAAAAGAAATTGCTCAGACTAAAATGCCCGACCTCAATGCCAATGACATAGACGCTGCTATGAAAATTGTGGCAGGGACGGCAAAAAATATGGGTGTGGCGATCGCCGACTAAGTCTAAAATCTAAAACTAGTTAGGGGAGAAGTATAAGCTTCGTTAATTACCCAAGGAGAAAAACAAAGATGGCAAAAAAAATTTCCCGCCGAATGCGAGAAGCATTGGCAAAAGTAGAAGAAGACAAAAACTACGAGCCTTTAGAAGCATTAAATTTGCTTAAAGAAACAGCTACTGCTAAATTTAATGAAACCGCTGAAGCCCATATTCGCTTGGGCATAGACCCCAAATATACAGATCAACAACTACGAACAACCGTTAGCTTGCCCAAAGGTACTGGTCAAACGGTGAAGGTAGCAGTGATTGCCAGTGGGGAAAAAGTTAAAGAGGCAGAAGAAGGGGGAGCAGAAATTTATGGCTCGGAAGAATTAATTGAAGAAATTCAGAAAGGAATGATGGATTTTGATATCCTCATTGCTACTCCCGACATGATGCCTAAAATAGCAAGATTAGGACGTATTTTAGGGCCTAAAGGATTGATGCCATCACCCAAAGGTGGAACAGTAACCACAGATTTAGCCTCTGCCATTGGGGAATTTAAAGGTGGTAAACAAGAATTTAGAGCCGATCGAACTGGCATTGTTCATGTTATGTTTGGTAAGGCATCATTTTCCGCTCAAGACCTTCTAGTTAATCTCAAAGCTTTGCAAGAGACTATCGATCGAAATCGTCCTTCAGGGGCAAAAGGTCGTTACTGGCGCAGTGTTTACGTATCTGCATCGATGGGGCCTTCTATTCAAGTTGATATTAATGCTTTGCGCGATCTCAAATTAGATGAAGCAGCTTAAATTAAAATGTTGCTAATTCTGTGAGTAAACAAAATATTAAGCAAATTTAAAAGACTTACACCAAAGACAGCAGGTGCTTACACGCTTAATATCCTGCCGAGGTCAATGTCTATTAATCTGTTTTTTTCTCTCTCTGCCAAAAACATTGTTCGGAAAGAGACAGCAGATTTGATAAGACCTCGGCATTAGCTAGAGGTCTTACTTTTTATGCCAACAATTTCCCGCTATTAAAGGAGGTGAGAAGAGAATGGGAAGAACCCGCGCTAACAAAGAAGAAATCGTTCAGGAACTTAAAGAATCATTAAGTTCTACACAACTAGCTGTTGTCATTGATTACCAAGGTTTATCAGTAGCAGAAATTACCGACCTACGCAATCGCTTACGTCCTAATGGCGGTAGTTGCAAAATCGCTAAAAATACCCTAGTACATATTGCCGTTGATGGCGATGAAAACTGGCAACCCATGCAAGAATTTCTCCAAAATTCTTCTGCTTTGCTATTTGCTGGGGAAGAAGTAAGCGGCGTTGTCAAAGCTTACAAGGAATTCCAGAAAGCTACTAAAAAAACTGACCTGCGGGGCGGAGTAATGGAAGGTCGTGCTTTAACCAAAGAAGAGGTTGAAGCTTTAGGCGACTTACCATCTAAAGAGCAACTATATGCTCAAATTGCTGGTTCAATTAATGCTTTAGCTACCAAGATTGCTGTAGGAGTCAAGGAAGTTCCTGGCTCTTTGGCAAGAGCTATTAAAGCTGTATCGGAACAAGAAAGCGATGCTGCCTAGATTATTTTGGCATAGGCGATCGGCTATTAGTTCACTCATACTAATAACTAAAAGCTTTTTTGTTCGATTGTTTTTTTGTTATTCACTAATTAAGGAGTTAATTAAATGTCTGCTACAACCGATGAAATTCTCGAAAAGCTAAAATCTCTAACTTTGTTAGAAGCTGCCGATCTTGTTAAGCAAATTGAAGAAACTTTTGGGGTTAGTGCTGCTGCTACTGCTGCTCCAGTTATGATGGCTGCCGTACCTGATACTGGACCAGAAGAAGAGAAAACTGAATTTGACGTTGTCCTTGAAGAAGTACCCAAAGATAAGAAAATTGCCGTTCTTAAAGTGGTACGTTCTATCACTGGTTTGGGTCTTAAAGAAGCCAAAGAAATGGTGGAATCTACTCCTAAACCTATTAAAGAAGCTGTTCCCAAAGATGATGCGGAAGACACCAAGAAAAAATTGGAAGAAGCAGGAGCTAAAGTTAGCGTTAAATAGTTCAGAATCCTATCTAAATTAAACAGATTAGTAAAAAAGCAGACTAGATTCTCTATAGTCTGCTTTTAATTTAATTATTAGCTAAAAAAAACCTCGGCTTGCGACCGAGGTGATTCAGGAGAAATCAATGCTGATTTAAAAGCTTGAGGTATTAGGAGCTTAAACTAGTAGCCTGAAGAGCTAATAAAAACAGGTTAGTCAATAGCTGAGATAGAATTTTACTATAATTAGTTAACTTATGTAAATAAATGTAACAAATTTTTGCAGAAATAGCAAGTGTTATTTCCCAAATAGGGAGTGCTTTTGGGTAAACTACTACTACTCATTAATTCAGCAGCCAATGATTATTGCAATTACTGCGTTGAAAGGTGGGGTGGGGAGTGCGATTCGTTCTCTTTAAACCGAGGAAAGGTTTTCAGCCTTCTGAAGACAATTCCAAGGGGGACAAGAGGCGAGGTTTAATAAACTGAACCTTGACAACTTAATGTTTGATGTAAGGCGAAGAA
>JBFRWK010000185.1:0-27142 GCA_051439545.1 Xenococcaceae cyanobacterium
GCTTCAATTCTGGATATTCTATTATTAAAGCTGATATCAACCCCTGTTTGCTAACAGAAAAAATTATCTTTTAACTAAGCTGATTCTTGTCAATTTTTTTCCTTACTTATTCAGCAAACCCTAATTAGCGATCGCCTTTTTTGGCAAAAAAATCTTTATTAGGTTTACACAGTAAGTTCGGTAGAACCAAATAAAACAACTCATGATCATACCATAAAAAACTTTTGCAAGAGTTCTATTGACTCTAGTTCCTCCGAAAATCCAATCAGGCGACTTATTTCCAGCGCTCGAATTGGTGATGTCTGACCAAGCTCTGGAACAGGCGATCGCTGCTACTGATAGTCGAGAAAAACGGAAGCGAATTCTCCCCACTTACGTTGTGGTAGCATTAGTCATTGCTATGAATCTTTGGTCTGCTGACTCTATCATCGATGTGTTTAACGGGACTTTGACAGTTTTTACCTACCAAAAAGGGGTGAAAGCCTCACCAGACGGCGATTTAACCTCGTCGAGTTTAAATCGCCTGAAACCCAGATATATTAAGAATTTAGCTATTTTGAGGTTAAACAATTGATATATCAGGCTTTCACCCCTTTTTGCCCCTAGTTTTTTGTCAAAGTCCCGATAGCCACTACCAATAGTTTTTACTTTTTCTACTCCATAACGCTCTGCTGCTTCGTCAAAAGCGATTAGCAAATCGTTAAGAAAAGTAACGGTTTCATAAGCAGACAAACTGTTTTCCCTTTACCAACTTGGCGAAAACCATCGATAAGAGCATAAATGGGACGGACAAAATAGTGAGAAAAAATAGTTGCGATCGCCGTAACTAATAAAACAATAATTACTGTGGCAAATAATACCCTTTGTTGAAAAGCTTTAATAGGTGCAAAAGCTTCATCGCGATCGATCTGTGCTACGATAGCCCAATCTAAACCCCAAATGTCTAGAGGGCGATAAGAACTTAAAGTTGCTACTCCACGATAATCTTCGGCAATATCCATTCCCGTCTCTCCTGCCAATGCTTTTTGCACTGGGACAGTATCAATTTTTTGATAGAGAATCGAAGTACTAAAGCGATCGATCTGGTTTAGTTCTTTTTCTGATAACCTCTGATTCCGTAAGCTGTTTAAATAGGCTTCTTTATCTTCTAGTAAAAAACAAGAGTTACTCCGCATAGCATAATCCGAACCTACTAGATAAGTGTCCCCAGATTCACCCAAGCCGTCTCTTTGCCAGTTACCCTCACTAGTCATCACCCGATTAATCTCATCAATAGAAATCTGGAAAACTAATACGCCAATGAATTCTGAGCCATCAAAAATAGGACTGGCAATAAAAGCAGCAGGTGCAGCATAAGAAGCACGATAAATTTCAAAATCACTAATGGCAACAACTTCAGGAGTACCTTCTTTGCGTACAGTTTTCAATACTTCAGCTAGGTTACTCCCAGAATAAGGACCTTTATTCAAATTAGTCGCAAAATCAACTTCTTTTTCTACTGTATAACTGAATAATCGATCAAAATTTTAAATAATTGAATTTACCAGTGTCTATTCGATTGTACCGAGTACGAGACTAGACGGGAGAATCCCTTGCCTTTCTTGCAGCCCGTTCAGGGTTTTATTTTGGCAATAGCAGCTTCTTTTCTCACTTGGATAGGATGGTTGGTTTTTGCTAATGTGATTCAATCTCCTGAAGTAGAGGTAGAAGAAGCAGGGTAACATCATTTCCTTAAACGAATCCCACGCCTAAAGGGACGTGGGATGAGCGGAGCGATCGTTATTTGTCGAGCATTAATTAAATCTTATTAAAAAAACCAGCCATAAGAATGCAAACCCTTACCCAACAGGTTTACACCTAAATAGCAGACCCAAACAACCACGAAACCAGCAGCAGCTAGTATAGCGGGTTTTCTGCCTTGCCAACCACGAGTAATACGGGCATGAAGATAAGCAGCAAATACCAACCAAGTAATAAATGCCCAAGTTTCTTTAGGATCCCAACTCCAATACGAACCCCAAGCTTCATTTGCCCAGACTCCACCAGCAATAATCCCAATAGTCAGTAAGGGAAATCCTAACCCAATAACTCTGTAACTAATATTATCGAGAGTATCTGCTAAAGTGAGGCGTTCTAGAGATAAAGGGGGTTTTACTGTTGCCGTTTTGGGGGTCTCTAAAACTGCGGTACTACTACTACTATTAACCGTAGCTAACCTGGGAGTAACTTTTTCTTCTTGTTCTGATTCTGAAACTGATAAATTTTTAATTTGATGACGATAGCTGCCAGTACCGATCGAACTACCTTTTAATTCTACCTTTTGTCCGCGAGTAACTACTAAAAAGGCGATCGCCATAACCGAACCTACCATTAAAGTAGAATAGCTCAACATCATGACACTAACGTGCATCATTAACCAGTTAGACTTAAGTGCGGGGACGAGGGGGGCAGAAGATTGCATCTCGGCAGGTAAGGTTAAGGCAGCAAAAGCAGTAATCCCCATCGCTACAGGGCTAGTTGCTACTCCAACTAAACGACTACGGCTCATTCTTTCAGCAATCAGATGAATTGTAGTAATTCCCCAGGCTAAGAAAAATAGAGATTCGTACAAATTACTTAGAGGAAAATATCCTGCCTCCAGCCAACGAGAACCAAGTAAAGTAGCAATACAGAGATTGGCAATTACCATTCCTGTAGTTCCCAAAACTTCTAAATAGGGTATTTTAGGGAAAGCTGCCCCTACCCAGTAGACTAATAGGGTTAAAAATAAAATGCAGAAAGATGTATTGTCCAGAAAATTCTGGAGTTGTATTAAATCCATAGATGTTCTCTCTCTATAGCTAGATGATGAGTTGGTTTTATTGATAGCAAACTATATATTCAATTTACTCTTTTTCTTGCCTTATTTGGCATAGAGACTACAAACAAGTTCTCCAATTCCATCCTGGCTAAAAGGCACAACATCTTTATCTCGATTGGTTTTGAGGCGATCTCGACAGTTATAAATTTCTAAGGGCTTTTTTTTTCCATCCACACTAATAACAGCGCGATATTCCCAATAGTACTTCGCGCTGCGTTTTAGTTTAACGATACAAACATTATGGCGATCTAGCTGCCGACAAGTAGAGGCTTCGGCAGGAAATATAGCTAATAAATTAAGATAGATAGCTAAACAGAATAAAATTAGGAGTTTTAAGAACGATGACCGAATAGATTTGACCAATCTAGAGTGACAATCGAAGGCAAAATAAGACAAACAACAGCATTGAAAGAAAGCATCAACCACAGAGACAAATTATTGATTTCCATATTTTGTATAACCTTCTGATTTTAGCTTGAAGTTGAATAAAGCAATCTTATTAATCTGAAGCTTTCGGTAGAAGTCTTAGATCATAGGATCGCTTACTTATTTTAATAGTAATATATCTATGATAAAAAACATATTATAGTTATTTATCTATTAAATAAGCTAGACTTTTATTTGCTAGAGTTCCCTAGGCAAAACTAACTAGCCAGTGACTTTAGTTACAATATTCTGTGGGAAAAACAAGTAAAAATAAAACATAAGCAAAGTACAGAGTAACAATGAGTGTGTCTCATTCAAAAAATTTATGAAACCACGAATAATAGTTTGCGGTTTAGGACGTACTGGGTACAAAATTTACAGTCTCTTGAAGCAGCAAGGAGCAGAGGTAGTCGGAATTAGCGATCGATCCATAAATATTCAACCCAATGAAAAAATTATTATTGGCGATCCTCAAATACTAACAACTTTAATTGAAGCAGGAGTAAGAGATGCTCATACTTTAGTACTTGCTAGTAATGATGATGCTCTTAATTTGGCAGTTTTAACTCAAGCCAAAAAAATTAATCCAAAAATTCGGATTATCAACCGTTTGCTCAATCAAACTTTAGGAGAATGTCTCGATCGAACTCTGAGCAATCACTTTACCATGAGCGTTGCGGAACTATCTGCGCCGATTTTTTCTTTTGCTGCTTTAGGCAATAAAGCGATCGGTCAATTACGTTTATTTGACCAAATTTGGCCAACTCATGAAGAAATTATTACCGAAGATCATCCTTGGCTAGGAAAACCGATAAAAGAGTTATGGTCTAATCCCGCACGGATGCTAATTTACTATTTACCAGCCCAAGGAGAAATAGATTTAATCTCAGCCATAGTTACGGGGAAAAGTCTCCAAGTGGGCGATCGTCTGATTATTGGGATTAAACCTACCATTAAATTAAAGCGTCATCCTTGGTGGCGCAAATTAATTAAAGCTTTTAATAATTTACCTCAATATCAGCGTCATGCTCGTCCCGTGACTTTGGTAACTCTATCTTTGTTAATCACTATTTTTTTTGCCACTCTCACCTATGTAAGTGTTAATTTTAATACTTCTATTGTCGATGCTCTCTACTTTTCTGTGGGGATGATTACTGGTGCGGGAGGACAAGAACAAGTAGCAGAAAAAGCTCCCGATACGATTAAAGTTTTTACGGCTATTATGATGATCGTGGGTGCAGGGGTGATTGGCATCTGTTATGCCCTCATTAATGATTTTATCTTGGGTAGCCGTCTCAAACAGGCGATCGATGTAGCTAGAGTACCCACTCGCAATCACCATATTGTTTGTGGATTAGGTGGAATTGGTTTTGCCATCGTTCGGCAATTACACAGTCAAGGTCATGAAGTAGTGGCAATCGAAGCCGATCCTAATAATCGTTTTCTCCATAGTACCCGCTCTCTGGGGGTACCTGTCATTATCGAAGAAGCGAGCTTAGCAACAACCTTGAAAACAGCCAATATCGAGCGAGCAGATAGTTTAATTACCGTCACTAGTAACGATATGACTAACTTGGAGATTGCTTTAACCGCTAAAGCCGTTACTCCTTATCTAACCACGGTAGTACGCAGCTATAATCCTCAATTGGCTCGATCGATACAAGAGGTATTTGAATTTGATAATGTTTTATCACCCATAGAACTTTCTACAGATTCTTTTGCTGCTGCTGCTTTAGGAGGCAGAATTTTAGGTAATGGCATGACAGGAGATTTGTTGTGGGTAGCCCTAGGTACGATGATTACTCCTAAACATCCTTTTTGTAGCCAACAAATTCAGCAAGCAGCTACTCAAGCAGATTTTGTGCCTTTATATTTAGAAAGACATGGAAAAACCGTTCATGGCTGGGAATTATTGCAAATCACTCTCCAACCTGGAGATATTTTGTATCTATCTATGCCAGCAAGTAGATTAGAAGAATTATGGCGAACTTCTCCTTCTCAAGAGTTAATCATATATTAAATTTAGTTTTTAGCTTTTTTGTTAGAATGCTTGTTCCTGCTGGTTCAGACATGATAACTTATATCTAGCACAAACTACTCGATCGCGACCTGAAGATTTGGCTTCGTACAAAGCTCGATCTGCTTCGGCAATTAGGAATTTAGGCTCGGCAAAAGAGTCGGGAATAATACTAGCCACTCCTAAACTCAGAGTAACGCGATCGCTTACGGATGATTTAACATGGTCAATTTGTAAAAGTTTAACTTGTTGACGAATAGATTCGGCTACTTCTATTGCGCCGCGATCGTCTGTATTGGGCAAAATTAGGGCAAATTCTTCTCCGCCATAACGAGCAACTAAATCTGCGGGTCGTTTAATTGCTAACCTCATTGCCTGAGCTACTTGGATCAGACATCCATCTCCTGCTTGATGCCCATAAGTATCGTTATAAGCTTTGAAATGATCTACATCACACAAAATAATTGCTAAAAATTGCTTTTCCCTGGCACATCTCGCCCATTCTTGAGCTAAATATTCATCAAAGTAACGACGATTGGCAATTTGAGTTAGGCTATCAATACTAGCCTGATGTTTTAGTTCCTGATTGGCCCGTTTTAAGGCAATTTCCATTTGTTTGCCCTCAGTAATATCCCGAAAAGTCATCGCAAAACCGTCTCCTAGCTTAACAGCAACGATGTGCAGCCAAACCTGAAAATCCCCAGGGTCACAGTAATGCTCTTTTTCTAAGACAATACAATTATTTACTACTTGTACGAATAAATCAAATAATCCATCAAATACGTATCCTGGATTATTTTCATATAATGGCTGATGGAGTAAACTGTCACTAGTTTGCCCTACGGTCATTGCTGCTACGGGATTTACTACTAACCAACGAAAATCAACAATTTGTCCTTGAGAGTTACGAATTGACTCAAAGGCTGCGACTCCATCAGCAGAACTATTTAATACACTAGATAAAAGAGCGCGAGATTCATGGAGTTTTTGCTCGGCTAATAACCGCTCTTTAACTTGTTCTTCAATGATTTGTTCTAATTCTTGTTGTCTTTTTCGGTAAGCTAATTGGTTTTCAATCCGAGCGATCACTTCCTCAACAAAAAAAGGTTTGGTAATATAGTCGATCGCCCCTGCTTTAAAAGCTTGTATTTTATCGTATTCTGAATCTAGACCACTGATAAAAATCACGGGAATATGATTAATATCGGGATTATTTTTAACTACTTGACATACCTTGTAACCATCAATTACAGGTAGCATAACATCAAGCAGAATTAAATCGGGTTGTTTTTTTTGGATTAAATCGATCGCCATTTCTCCATTGGCGACACAAATTACTTCATAACCATAATGCTTTAATAAATATGACAAAGTAGATAAACTATCTGGTAGATCGTCTACCATCAGTATTTTACTTTTAGCTACTTTATTGGACTTTGATTTCATCTAACAGAGTTAAAATTAATGCTGATATCTTTCGATATTGCCAAATTATTTAGTTAAATCAGCATTAATCTAGCATCTATACTCAATATATCTCGTTTTTTAAGCTTCCTAAATCTTGTAAAACAATAAATATAATACCTAGATATATAGAATATGATAGAAAAATTGTGCTGATTTTCTAATAGTGCCAAGATAACTTAGTGTTCGATGTATTGCCAATTGATTATTTACTTTTTTTGTGATAGCAATATTAAGTAATATTAGCAAGCTTTAACAGCACCAACTAAAATTTTCTTTAATGATTCTTTTAACCCAGCCAACTGGGAAAGCATAATTAAAGCTTTACTAAGTATTATTTCCGAGCCTAATAAACAGGTATATTCACAGAAACAACCTAGTAAAGATGCTTAATTTTATTTTAGCCAATCTGACGAGAAACTAGCTTTTCTACTATAGCTTGTGCTTCGTGGAGCATTTGCCCTCTGGGATCGTTAACTTCTTTTAAAGTTGGCACTAAATTACGAGCTTGCAAAGTCATATGTAGTTGAAGCTGTGCTACATACTCACTAATATCTTCCCGTAACAAATTTTGTTCGCTGGTGTTAAACTGAGAATCCAAAATTTCACCCCTTTGACTTGATTTAACAAAGTTTAAATAGCACGAATACAGGTTATCATGTCTGAACAATTTTGGTGGGAATGATGACTTTATTCTCAATATTTCTCAATATATTCTCTCAAGCAATATAAACTAATTTAAAGTTTAGTACGGGTATAGTATGCTTGATATCTAGATTATTCCTGGTGGTTATGAATTAGCAACAGAGAAAAGTAAGATAGTTTGAGTTGGGGATATTGAGCTAAATTACGATATATTTTTTGTTGTGGAAAAGTTGCTTTTTCCACAATCCAACTACGATCGAGTAAATTGTATTTAGATAATATCTGCCAAACTTGTTGGTAGACAGAACTCACCTTAAGCAAAATAACTACTTCTGCCCAACTTAAAACTGTTTCTAACTCATCTGTATTATAAATGGCTGGTATAATAGCCAAACGATGCGATCGCATAGTCAGAGGAATTTGCAGCACCGAAGCTACTGCCATGGGAGAACATACCCCTGGTACTGTTTTAATGACTATTTCTGGATGTAACTCTTGTAAAGTTTGTGCTAAATAGGTAAAACTGCTATAAAAGCTAACATCCCCCTCACAAGCAAAAGCCACATCTTTTCCTTGCTGGAGATAGTGCCAAACTTCTCGTGCTGCTTTTTGCCAGGCAGAGATTAAAGTTGCTTCGTCGCGAACATAAGGAAAAGAGAGTGATAGGGTTTTTTGTTCTGGCTGCAACCAATTTGTAACAATTCTTTGAGCAATTCCAGGTCGCTCGGCTAATCCAGCAGGAAAAGCAATGACAGGACATTGTTGTAACCAACGCAAGCCTTTAAGAGTAATTAATTCGGGGTCTCCCGTCCCAACACTAATACCGTAGAGAATACCTAATTGCACTTGCCTTGCTCAATCCATAAATAAATTTTGTCTAAGCTAAAAATATTACACCAAATATTTAATTTTTATAAAATAAACTTCAACTAAGATTTAATAATATCAATTTTGTTTATTTATCGTGCTTTATAAATATATTAAATATACGACGGCTTGGATTATCTTTATTCCTCTATTGACTGGATTAACAGCTTGTAGTGAAGGCAAAACATTAGAAGCTTTTTTCAGTCCAGACCCCCAACTAAAATCCGCCTCAGAAACAGCAGAAACTTCTCGGTCTAATACCCAAAATAATAATTCTTTATCTATATCCCCAGAAGAAAGTAATACAGTTACTACACCTCAGTTTACAGAGCCAGAATTAGCCGAAGAAGAGGATAAGAGCGAGAGAATAAAAAACTTTCCTCAAAATATTCCTCTTTATCCTCAAGCAGAATTAATCGAATTGGCGGAGGGTAGCACAGAAACAACAGGTGAAACTCTCTGGCGATCGCCTGCTACTATTGAGGAGATAACTAGTTTTTATCAAGAAAAATTTCTGGAAAATCAATGGCAAGTTATCCAGCAAACTTCTACTCCAGAATCGGCAGGAGAGAATGCTGTGATTGCGATTAAAGATAATCTGGAAGTTTCCCTATTTCTAGAGCCATTAGGAGAGGAGGTAGAAAATAATGCAGCAGCTACTGAATTTACTCTTTCGTATCAACCTATAGACGATCCGCTTGAGGAAACCGCAGACACTCCAGAGGGTACAGATACAGAGACATCCCCTGAAAACTTAGAATCGATCGCTGCTATTCCTTTTAGCGATTTGGATGAAACCCCAGAACAACTACGCCAATATGTCAAAGACGTAGCAGCCTTAAAGATTTTGACTCCTTACGAACAAGATGGCAAAGTAGATTTAAGTAAATTTGCCCCCAATGAACCAGTAAGCCGTAGAGATTATGCTCGTTGGTTAGTCAATATTAATAATCGCTTTTATGCAAGCTCCTCTGGGAAAAAAATTCATTTAGCTACTAAATCAGATCGTCCAGCCTTTACCGATGTTAGCTATACTGACCCTGATTATGAAGTAATTCAAGGATTAGCCGAAGCAGGATTAATACCTTCTAGATTGACTAATGATAGCAGTAAATTGTTGTTTCAGCCTGATGCCCCTCTAACCAGAGAAAACTTACTGATTTGGAAAGTTCCTTTAGACTTGCGTAAGGCTTTACCTCCCGCTTCAGTTGAAACTATCTCTGATAGTTGGGGTTTTCAAGATGCCAATAGTATAGATCCTCAAGGATTACGGGCTTTGTTTGCTGATTTTCAAAATGGCGAGCGAGCGAATATTAATCGTGTATTTGGCTATACTACTTTATTTCAGCCGAAAAAACCAGTTACTCGTGCTGAAGCTGCTGCTTCTCTCTGGTATCTTGGATTCCAAGGAGAGGGAATTAACGCGAAAGAGGCTTTTAAGTTACAAGAAGAAAACGAATAATATGGTTAAGATAGTTAGTCGTAAGAGTTTGGGTAAACAGTCGGTTTACGATATTGGTGTAGTTAAAGACCATAATTTTCTATTGGCTAATGGGTTAGTAGCATCTAACTGTTTTAATAAATCCCACTCTACAGCTTACGCCTATGTTACCTATCAAACCGCATATCTTAAGGCTAACTATCCTGTAGAGTATATGAGTGCCTTGATGACTGCCAGTAGCGGGATTCAAGAAAAGGTAGAAAAGTATCGAGAAAATTGCCAGAGAATGAATATTGAGGTAGAAGCACCCGATATTAATCGTTCTTTGGAAAATTTTACTCCACAAAAGGATAAGATTTTGTTCGGTTTATCCGCAGTTAAAAATTTAGGACAAGGGGCGATCGAAAATATTTTACAAGCAAGAAAAGAAGCGGGAGGAAAATTCAACTCCTTAGCCGATTTTTGCGAACGAGTCGATCTACGGGTAGTTAATCGTCGTGCTTTAGAAACTTTAATTTATTGTGGTGCTTTTGATGCTCTCCAAAATAATCGCAGACAGCTACTTAATGATTTAGATTTGGTTATTCCTTGGGCGCAAAATCGCGCTAAAGAAAAAGAAAGTGGTCAGATGAATTTATTTGACTTAATCGATAATCATACTAGTTCTAACAATAGTAATAATAATGGATTTGAGCAAGCACCCAGTAGTACTCCCGTGCCAGATTTTCCCTTACAAGAAAAATTAAAGTTAGAAAAGGAAAATTTGGGGTTTTATGTTTCAGAACATCCCTTAAAATCTGTCCAAAAAGCAACACAAATTTTATCTCCTATTAGTTTAAGCCAGTTACCAGAACAGAAATCAAAAAAGAAAATTAGTGCGGTAGTTATGCTAACTGCTATAAAAAAAATTATTACCAAAAAAGGTACTCCTATGGCATTTATTCAAATGGAAGATATTACAGGAGAAGCCGAAGGTGTAATTTTTCCTAGTGCTTATGAAAGATTAGAAAAGTTAATTATCGATAATGCTCGCTTGATTATTTGGGGTAAAGTAGAGCGAAAAGACGAAAAAATTCAAATTATTCTTGAAGATGCCGAAATAATTGAATCGGTCAAAATAGTTATACTACAAATGAGCTTAGAACAAGCATTAGATTCTAGTATTCAAAATAGGCTCAAACTAATTTTGCAAGAACAATCTGGCGATAGAGATAAAGTCAAAATGCCTGTTTTAGCAGTCATCGGTCAAGGAAAACAACGTCAATTTATTCGTTTTGGACAAAAATTCTGGGTACAAGACGATCGAGCTACTATTCTTTCCTTAAAAAATGCTGGTTTTTCTGCTTATACAGAACCTTTATTACCGATTTAAAACTTAATTCCATAATTTTACCGATGCCATTTAACCCGATAATTTGGTTCACTTTATAGTGAGACAAAGTTATTAAGACCATTATTTCAAGAGTTAAGTACAATAAATTAATAATATTAACTGCTTGCTAAACTCATGAGTCTTAACCAAATTTGATATAAGTTATAAAGCAATTATAATACCTGTTTTTGTTTTAACTAAATTAAAAGAATATAAAAGCTATCCCATGAATATAATGGCAGCTGAGAAATCTAGGCTAACTCTTGTTAAACTTAATAAAGCAACTCTTTTAGAGGGAAGACATATATTAATTGTAGAATCTCCAGAGTCTAGGAGGGCGGTATCTCTTAATACTGGAGTTTTCTCGATCGGTCGTCATCCTAACAACAGTTTAGTAGTTTCTGACAAGTTAATTTCTCGTCATCATGCCACTATTGCCTGGATGAGATATACAGGAAGTGCTGGACAATATGACTATTCTTATTGGATTATTGATGGCAAAGGAAAGCGTAAAAGAAGCCGAAACGGATTATTTATTGGTGGCAAAAAGAAAACTCTCCATCGTCTCAATTCTGGAGATATTATCAATTTAGGACAAAGCATTAAAATAACTTATAACTATATTACCTATACTTCAGAAACTAGTGGGTTTATTAATTATTGCGATACACAAAAACAACAATATTCCTCGAAAAGCGATACATCTTTTAAAGATACGATTATTTATGATTATTAGTTTTTATTTATTAGACTTCTAATAGTTAAAAATAGTTAAAATGGTGTACAATTAATCCATGCTGATTAGACGTGCTTACAAATATAGATTTTACCCTAACGCTAAATCTGTATATCTATTTTCTGACTATGCAATTTGGATCGAGTTCAGTTAATCATGCCTAGTTGTTCTCGTTGTAATCAACTTGTCGATTCTCAAGATATTACTTGTCCTCACTGTGGTAATCAGCTAAAAGCTTTTGGTCATCCTGGTATTCCTCTATATCAAGCCAAAGATACGACTTATTTGTGCGATCGCTGTACTTATCACGAAGATGATAGCTGTAATTTTCCGCAACGTCCTTATGCCAAAACTTGTACCCTATTTCATGACAAGTCTTTACCCTTAGTAGATGAGTGGCAATTGTCTCCTCCTAAATATACGGGGGTTAAAGCAGTTCAATTTTGGTTGAGTGCTAACAGAGGATTGGCGTTAATAGCTTTGATTATTATTATTAGTGTATTAATTGCTGTAATTTCCTAATCGAGCGACAATCAACAAACTCGCGCGTTGACCACAGGCGGGGTCGATCGTTAGTTAACGATCGACCAAATTAACTAAGATTCAAAAACTTTTCTAGTGCTTGTACCATGGCAGGGGGCCAACGACGGTTATTAGCTACCCAGTTTAGGTCTTGATAGCGGTTATCGATTCCAACGGCTGCTACCCAGTTGCTTTCTGCATCTCCCTGTTTTCCTGCTACCCAGAGTACCGCAGTGAGGGCTGCCCGCATATCGGGAAACATAGGATACCTACGTACTAAGTTACGCATTTGTTGCAATGCCGATTCTCGATCGCCTATTTGATAAGTCATTAAGGCAGCGTTAGCACGAGCGAGAGCAAATTCTGGTTCGAGTTCTACTGCTTTAAGATAATCGTTTAAAGCCGATTGCCAGTCTTTTTGTCCTGCCTTGGCATTACCCCGATTATTATAGGCCATAGCATCTTCAGGGTCGATTTCTAAAACACGATCGTAGTCGGCTAGAGCATCTTGCCACATTTTTTTGACTTCGTAGGCGATACCCCGATTGAGATAAGATGCGCTATATTGGGGAGCTATTTTAATTGATTGGTTGAAATCAGCGATCGCCTCATCTAATTTATTCTCATTAACTCGAATATTACCTCGGTTACTCCAGACAGCAGGATTATCGGGAAAATCCTCAATCAACTCCGTCCAATACTTTTCTGCTCGAGGTAAATCTCCCTGTTGTGCTGCTTCAAACGCTTTTTGGGCGATTGCTTCTCCCTGTTTTAACTGTTGTTCGGTAATCGTTGCAGTTGTCTGAGCAAATGCGGTTTCATTAATACTTACTAACCATACCAGACCGATACAAACCAAACTAATTAACCAACGAATCATTATTCTTTTTTTCTCTAGTAATTATTACTTAATTTTAGTAGTTCAGTAGTTCAGTAGTTACTGAAGTTCAGTTTTTTATTCTGTAAAATATTCTGTTAATCCCAAAAAGCGAATTCCTTCAGGCGTAATCTCGAAGCGATAGGGCAAAATTTCTACTCCCGCATTAATTGCTACTCTTAATAATTTGCCATATTCTGGATCGTAGAGATCGCCTGGAGCAAAGAGATCGCAGTCACCCCGATTAATAAAATAAAGCATAATGGGTTTGGCTGATGGGATTAAGGCGATCAATTCTCGTAAATGCTTTTGTCCGCGAGTAGTCACCGTATCAGGGAAAAGAGCTACTGTACCTTGGCTGAGGGTAACGCTTTTTACTTCAACATAGATAGGTGTGGAAGCATTTTCTTTAGTTAATAAAAAATCGATGCGACTCTTTTTATCTTTACCGTAGGCTACTTCGGAGCGAAAGCGATCGTATCTGTCGGCTAATTCAGGCAAGAGTTTTTTTTCTAGGGCTAGTTTAATTACTTTATTGGGCAAACCAGTATTGACTCCCACCCAAGTAGGTCGAGTATCATTTACCTCAATTGCTTCCCAAGTGTAAGCTAATTTCCGTTTTGGATTATTGCTCTTAGAGACTAATACTAAACTCCCAGGAGTAGATACTCCGATCATCGGGCCTGTATTGGGACAATGGGCAGTAACTATTTCTCCTGTAGTTAATTCTATATCAGCTAAAAATCTTTTATAGCGTTTAATTAATTTGCCTTCTAGCAGGGGAGGGTAAGAGTAGATATAGCTCAAGTTTTTTTGCTCTAGTTATTGGTTTTTAGTTATTAGTTCTTAGTTATTAGTTTTTGGTTTTTAATTACTAACCACTAACAACTAACCACTAACCACTAACAAATATTATGCTTGTTTTAAACTTAACGACTTATTTTGGACTTCTAAAACCGAACCATCGGGATTTTCGAGGACAAACCCTGCATCGCGAATCATCTCTAAATCTGCTCTAGCAGCTTGTCCTGCGGTAGTTAAATAATCGCCAATAAAAATAGAATTAGCAGGATATAATCCTAGAGGTTGCAGCGATCGCAAATGGACTTCTCTACCGCCAGCAATTCTAATTTCTTGGGAAGGTAAAAGAAAACGGAATAAACATAAAATCTGCAAACAGCGACGGGGGTTAAGTGCATTCATCTCAGCTAAAGGTGTACCAGCGATGGGAATTAAAAAATTAAGAGGCACACTAGTTACATTTAACTCTCGTAAAGAATAAGCCAGATCGATAATATCATCGTCAGATTCTCCCATACCCAAAATACCACCAGAGCAAGTAGTAATCCCTGCTGCTTGAACATTTTTAAGCGTATTAACGCGATCGCTAAAAGTGTGAGTAGTACAAATTTGCGGATGATAATTTTCTGAGGTGTTGAGGTTATGATTAACGCGATCGACTCCTGCCTCTGCTAGACGATGGGTTTGTGCTTCACTGAGTAATCCCAGACAAGCACAAATTTTTAGCTCGTGTTTGGCTTTAACTTTTTTGACTGCATCTACCACTCGACTAAATACAGACTCCGAAGGAGATCGTCCCGAAATAACAAAACAAAAAGTCCCTGCTTTTAACTCCGCAGCGCGATCGGCAGCTTCTAAAATTTTAGTTTCTGCTATTAAAGGATATTTTTCAATTTCAGCAGTAGAGATTTTAGACTGAGAACAATAATGACAATCTTCAGGACATAAACCACTTTGAGCATTGAGCAGAAAATGGAGTCTAACTCGATTTCCCCAATAGTGACGACGAACTTTATAAGCTGCTGCTAGTTGTTCTAATATTACATCGTCTGGTGCATTCAACACAGCTTTAGCTGAGGCGCGATCGATTAATTCGCCAGCTAAGGAACTTTCTGCTAATACATTCCAATCTGGTAATTTAGTCATTATGGTTTTTTAATTTTCTCTACTGGAGAACAAGTATTCATTATTTCTACCATAAGTAGATTTTGTCTAGTCTAAAATTAAGTTAATTTAATTTTTCTGGTATCGCGAAAAATACCATGTCTTCATAAGGTTGTTGTCTAATTGCTGCAAGACGAGTTTGCCAATTCCCTACATGAAGTTCTAATTTGTATCCATCAGGATCGAGAAGATATAATGAGTCACCTTCGCTAGTATTTTCTTTCCAGAGTTTTATATTTAATTGAGTAATATTTTGACAATAATTACTGAATTCTTCTGGTGATACCGTAAAAGCAATATGAGTATATTCTGGAGAAACTTGACGGCGTATCTGGCGATCGACAGATAAGCACAACCACAATTCACCTGCTAACAAATAAGCTCCTTTTTTCCATTTAGCTAGTGGGTGAAAACCTAAAATTCGAGTATAAAAATCAAAAGATTTTTCTAGATTAGACACTGATAGTGTTATGTGATTTATTCCTACAATCATGATTTTAACCAGTATAGATTTTTTTCTAATCTATTTTTTTTGAAAATTGAATTATTTTACTAGTTATTTTGAATAATTCAGAATATTTCGATCGCTCCAAAATAGTTAATTCTAATCTTTCCTAAAAATCTTTTGTAAGGTTAAACTCTGGCTGCCTTTCAACGGTACTAAATAGTAGAAAATTAAGTCACTTTAATTTTTCTAGTGAATTATCTTTAAACCAGAATTCAATCTCAGAGGTATCTCGTTCAAATCTTGCCCCATGAATAGCGTTAGCGGGAACATGATACCAATCTCCAGGATAATATCGCTGTTCTCGATCGTTCATAATTAAGATTAATTCACCTTGTGTAATCACGCCATAATTATCGGTATCGTGTTGATGGGGTTCAATTTTTGTTCCTTGGGGATAGCTAGCAAAATATATATCTATATTCTCTGTTTCTAGCTTATATGCTTCAAAAAGTCCTTTAAAGGGTGGTAAAGAACAAATTTTGTCGGGAAAATGAGCTTTAAACATGATTTTATTTTAGTGATTTTACTCTATTTCTAAAGATTGAATCATTTTATTAGCCGTATCCAAGAATTTAAAATATTTGGCTCTTTCTGCCATGTATGTAACTGTAAAAACTTGATTTTCGTCAATAGTAAATACTTCTAATTGTCTGATATCTATTCCATTAATTTGGCGAGAATAAACTATATTTTGAGCTACGCGATCGTCTAATTTTATTTCTTTATAAGGGTAAACAATAATTTCATATCTCGAATTATGAATAATTCTTTCAGATAGAACTCCAGCATATTGTTCGAGAGTTTCAATTCCTTCTGGTAAATTTTCTACTGTAATAAAAATTTTCTCTAGAAAAATATCCGATTCGCTTTCTTTGGGAGAAGAAAACATGACAATTTCTCCCGTAATTGGGTCTTCTAATGGTTTTATAGACCAAGATTTAGGATATTTTATTGTGATTTCATAAGAGTTATTTTGAGCTTGATTAGTGTACTCCGTGAAGCCTCGGTATCGATTTTTATAAATTCCCAAAATAAAAGTAATACTTGCAGCTACAAAAGGTATGATTAATAATATCCACAAAAATACTTTTCTTTTTTTAAGTCTAGTTTTCGTACTTCGAGCTTGTAAAGCTATATCTTCATTAGGGGGATTAACCAGAAAAGGAGGAGGCAAATAAACTACATTTTCTTCTCTTTCTAATTCGGTTAAAACTTCAATAGCTGATTGATACCGTTCTAGATAGTCTTGCTTGACCATCTTATTTAAAATATTAGTTAATCTCGGACTAATTTTAGTTAAAGTATGTTGAGATTCATCTTCTGATAAATTTTTAGACAAATTATCCAGTTCGATGGTTTGCAAGTTAACTTTCTGGGGTGATTTAGAAGAAAGAGCATAGATAACTGTTTTGCCCAAAGCATAAATGTCACTATTAAAGTTGGGATTGCCCTCCTGTTGTTCTGGGGCAACATAACCTAGTTTTCCAATAATTTGTGTCGTCGAATCTTCTGATTGAGAAGTAGCTTTTAGAAAGATTTGTTTAATTTCGCCAAAATCAATCAAACATATTTTGTTATCTCGATCGCGACGCATTAAATTAGATGGTTGAATATCTTGATGAATTACGCCTTGTTGATGCACAAAATCCAGAATTTTTAAAACATCTTGTAAAAGCTGAATAGCATCAATCTCACTCAAAAGACCCTTTTCAACTATTTGTTCTAAATTTTCTCCCTCAATAAATTCCTGAACTAAATAAAATTGCCAATTTTCCTCAAAGAAATCTAATAATTGAGGAATTTGTGGATGTTTTCCTAATTTTTTAAGTTTATTACTTTCTAAAATAAAAGCTTTACGGAGATTTTCCCATTGTTCGGATTGCGGATTTAAGTTTTGATTACTATACTCAAATTGAATGATTTTGATAACACAATAAGTAGCAGGAGAAAAATCCCTATCTTCAGCTAAATAGGCTGGACTAAAACTGCTTTTCCCTAATTGTTGGACAATATAGTATCTTTGACGTAGTAGCTTCCCAATTATTGATTTCATTAATCTGAGCGAGGCAAGAAATATTTCGTTTTAAAGAGAGTTACAAATTTCTAATGTAACCTAAGTCATCGGGTAGACTTAATTGTTGGGCTGCACTAACCGCTAGACGATCGCATCGTTCATTCTCTGGGATTCCTGCATGACCTTTAACCCAAACAAAGTCGACTTGATGTCGATCGCACAAGTCCAGTAAATCTTGCCAAAGATCGGGGTTTTTAGCTTTTTCTTTCTTATTCCTTTTCCAATTATTAGCTTGCCAGCGTTTTGCCCAACCTTGGGTTACTGCATCAACGATATACTTAGAATCAGTATGAAGAATAACTTTAGATTTTGTTTCTAATGTTTGCAAAGCGACGATCGCAGCCATCATTTCCATCCTATTATTAGTTGTCAGGCGAAAACCACCAGAAATTTCTTGTCTTTGCTCGCCATCAATAATCACTGCGCCATAACCTCCAGCACCAGGATTACCAGTACAAGCACCATCTGTATAAATTATAATTTTTTTGAGTTCTTGAGACACTGCTTTGTAACCTAATTATTATAAGTAATCGCTCGATTCAAAATTGTCATCTTACTTATAGCTTAAGTTTATAGAATCTTCCAAAATTTTATCTTTTGCTGCTGAATTCGATTTAGCTTGTTTTCCACAACTACCGTAGCGATAAAATTAGCAGTAGGAATAAAACTATGAACGAACCATTCTGAAGCTTTTTGAGCATTACCCCCAATAGTCGCTAACCCCTGAGGTTTCTCTCCCTGAAAAAATACCTCTACTGCATCAAGAGAACCAGACAAACCTTCTCCTGTAGCTTTTAGATAAGCTTCTTTAATAGTCCAGATATGTAAAAATATTTCTAGTTGCCTGTTTTCTTCTAGACTGGCGATTAGCTTATATTCCTGAGGCGCAAAAAAACGCCGAGCAATTTGCAACGGCTCGCTACGAGAACAAAGATATTCTACATCTATACCTATTCTTTTTTGAGGGCTAAAGGCGTATAATGCCAGATTATCGGAATGAGAAAGATTAAATTGTAAATTATTTTTATTTAAACCATCGCCCAAGCTAGGTTTACCGCGATCGCTATAGTCAAAAATGATTTCTGAAGCAGGAATAGGCAAATAATTAGCTAAAATTTGTCTTAATCTGCCTCTAGCAATAATAAAACGCTTTCTATGTTTTTCAAAACGAAATCTATTGGCTTTTTCTCTTTCATGCTCTGACAGCAGTATCTCCAATTTATCCACTGCTGTTGTTGATAAGTCTAAATTGGCATACCAAATATGTACTTCTTCTGAAGCTATATCGAGTTTGCTTTGAGGTGTATCCCAGTGCTGCACTAAATTGGGTTTATGCAATAGTAAGCGAGTATTTATATTAAACAGAACTAATTATAGAATATCGATTCACTAGATCGAATTAAAACAAACTTCGCTTTAGCTACTCAATTCCCCTGAATTTGCTAAGGACTCAATTTCTTCCTCTGTCAACGGGGGTGTTTTTCCGCTAATAATTTCATTACATATATCCACACATTCATCACGGCAATGTTTTGAGCCATTGGTTGATAACGCCATACAAGTTTACCAAATGCAGTTTTATCCCCCTGTAGTGCTAAAAAAATTAATTCTGGATCACTTTGCTCTGACACGCCTACCTCACTAAACAACTCTATTTAATAGTGGCAAATTGAGGCGAAAAGGTTACTTGTTCGTTAAATTAAGCTTTTTGGTTATTATAAAGATACTGGTGCAGATATATGTTCGTGGATAATTAACCACTTACCATCGCGCTTTTCCCAAATATCAGTTTGTCTACCATCAGTTTCAATGGGTGTACCATCATTTAATTCGGCGGAAAGATGCCAAGTAAAAGTCGTCCAGGCTAAATTATCTCGGCGTGTCAGACGAAGATCGTCGTTAGCTGAAAGAATAAATTTTGGCATCTTATCGAATAAGTTAGTTTGAATACCTTGCTCATACTCATCCCAACCTTGATATTGCATAGGTAAAGCATCGTAGAAAATCAAATCTGCATCCTTTACGTAGAATTTGGCTAAAGCATGGGGATTATGACTATTCCAAGCAGCATGGGTTTGAGTGATTAGCTGTTTGAATTCTAGTTTTTCTTGAGTGTTGGATATTGGATTGGCGATCGCATCTCGAACAAAAAAAGAATTGAATCCCAGGAAGATAGAAAGTAAAGCGATCGCCAACATTTTTTTAAAAAATTTAACCAATGACATGAGAATTCTCCTTCTGGATGAAAAAAACAATTAAAAAATATGGTGAGAAATTTTATCGCGATCGCTATTTTTGAGTTAAAATGTACGGTATTACCGTACAAAACTTGCCAAAGAAATAATAAAAGTGGATAGCATCAGCGTTAATCAGTTTCGAGAAAAACTAAAGTACTGTGTCGAAACAGTTATTCAAAAACATCAGCCTTTAAAAGTTACTCGTCGTAATGGAGAGGATTTTGTTGTTATTAGTGCAGAAGATTGGGAAAGAGAACGAGAAACCTTATACGTTCTGCAAAATCAAAGCTTAATGCAACAAATTGCCGAATCTCAAGCAACACATCAAGAGAATAAAGGATATAAACCTAATGCAGAAGAGTTAGATGAGATCGCTAATATTCGAGGGTAAGACTTGGCAAACATATGAAGAGCTTAGAAAAAAAGATCCCAAGCTACATCGAAATCTCTGCAAAATTCTCAAAGAAATGCTTCGAGGCGATCCTGCTGTAGGATTAGGAAAACCTGAGCCACTAAAACATAATCTATCTGGATTTTGGTCGAGAAGATTATCTCAAAAAGATCGTCTTATTTATAAGTTTGACGAACAGTATATTTATATCTTTGCGATCGGCGGTCATTACGAGCAGTTTTAAAGTTTTAGCAAATGTCACGATCGTTCTCCTCAAAAATTATTACAAAGATGTGATGTATTCGATTTTTGCTATTTTGATAAAATGTCGGATTAACCTTTTTATGCTACAGAATAGAGCTAAATTAAAGATCGATCCATGAGAATGCATTTTCCTTCAAGAGATGCGAAAACTTTTTGACCTTTGTAGGTAAACGTTTTATATGAAATATCAACACAATCTTGAAAGCCATATTTCCTGTGAATATGCTGAGATGTAGGATTATTAGCTGTAACTACAGCCATTCTATATCCTTTGTTGATAGCGTTTTCGATCGCAAGCTCGACTAAATTATGGGCGATATTTTTTCCTCTGTGGTGTTGACTCACTGCCAGAAATTCATGGTGTAGATACTCATTAACACCTATACTTTTTTCTTGTTTATATTGAGTGTCTAATCCATCCAACAATGCCAAGATTGGATTAAACTTCTCAGTTGGGAGAGCAATTTCTTCTGACGATATTGCACCCCAATCGTTAGCTAGCAATACTCCGATAATTTTTTTGGTTTCTTGAGAGTGAGCAACAATAGTAAGAGACTCCTGCGCTGCTTTATGAGCAATCTGCTTTGCTAGATCGGTCATTTCTGAGAGGGAAATACCTTGTGAAACTGCCATTGGTTCGGAATTGGAGAATGATTTCCCAATAACCAATGCTATATCTTCCAATTCCGAAATATCGAAGATTTTGTAAGCAATACCTTTTTCTTCACCCAGAAATTTCATTGATTTTTCCTTAGTGAATATTTTTACTTAACTGTTTTCATCTGTTGGCGATCGCGCTTTTGAGAAAATTGGGCTTTTGTTAAGTTCGTCAACAGTGTCAAGCTATTGATTTTAAAATAACCTTTAATTTTTTCAAAAATTCCTCCCTCGATGCTATTTGTCAAGAAAGCCCAGGTTCAGATGGAACGGTTTTGGTAGATTTTTTTCGCCAAAATAGATTGCACATTTAGAATCGTAAGAACTTATTGTAATTGTGATTAAAGAGAACTTGTCGAGGAAGAATACAACAGATGAGAACCAGGATTTGAAACTGTTCGGGCTACCCGCAGAAAAAGGTCGCTGGTTATTAATATTATTAGGAACAATTGTTTTACTTTGCTTGGGAACAGTTTACTCTTGGAGTATTTTTAGAAATCCGATCGAAACATTATTAAACATTGGTGCGACAGAAAGCCTTTTACCATATACCTTTGCATTGCTGTTTTATTCAGCTTTAATGCCTATTACAGGGTTATATATCGATCGCTTAGGCACTCGTCGGGTAATGATTATTGGAGGAGTGATTCTCGGTATTGGCTATGTACTCTCTAGCTTTGCTACCAATATTTCAATGCTAATTTTCAGCTACGGAGTGCTTGTGGGAACAGGGGTAGGTATAACTTATGGTGTACCTATGGTTATTGCTGCTCGCTGGTTTCCCGATAAGAAAGGACTGGCAGTGGGTTTGACCATTGTTGGATTTGGGCTATCTCCAGTCTTGACAGCACCATTAGCAAAAAGATTGATTGATGGATATGGAGTGCAGCCAACAATATTGATTCTGGGAATTGCTTTTACAATCATCATTCTCTCGATTTCCACCATGCTCAAAGTTCCCCCAAGTGGATGGAAACCGAACCGACAGCAGAACTTTCAGGTCAATACAGTTTCAGAGAAAACCCATCAATCAAGCCTATTCAAAAATACTTCTTTCTACGGTCTTTGGAGTTGTTACACTATCGGTACATTAGTTGGTTTGAGTGCTATTGGAATTTCTAGTTCGGTAGCAGAAGAAATTATTAAACTTAATCCGACGTTAGCTGCTAGTGCTGTTTCTCTTTTTGCTTTGTTTAATGGGATAAGTCGCCCCTTATTTGGTTGGTTGACCGATCGCTTCCAACCTCGCTATATTGCTGTTGCTTCCTACGTCCTTATTATAATTGCTACAATTTTGATGATAAACGCCCAAGAGGGAGAGGTGATAAATTATTTGGTTGCCTTCTGTCTCTTTTGGTTTTGTTTAGGTGGATGGTTGGCACTAGCACCAACAGCTACATTAATGTTATTCGATGCTCAAAATTACGCTCGGAATTACGGTATAGTGTTTACAGCTTATGGAGTAGGTGCATTACTCGGAACAGTTATTGCAGGTCGTATTCGCGATCTATTTGGTTCTTACACCTACGCATTTTATCCCATGGCATTTTTGGCAGTTATTGGTATTGCGATCGCCTTTACTACCCTAAAGGGCGAAAAAATTTCCTAAAAATGCATCATAAATTACTTGAGTTTGTAGATTAGATTAACTAGCAAATAACCTCAGAGATAATCTTTGGTGTTGCATTTGAGCAAGATCGATAACAGGAGTACAAGAATACATTTCCTCTGGGTTTAACGAGCGAGCAGTGTGGTAGGTTTGTTCTATTTCTGGTGCTAAATCTAATAACACCTGTTGTGCTTGTCTGTGTCCTAAAATACTCAAACGAATAGCTGCCCCTAGTAAACTAGTAACAAAGTTATGCAAAAAAGCGATCGCGGTATCTTCTTCTTCTAATTTTGCTGCTCTAGCAACCACACCAAAGATAACTGGGTGTAAACAATGAATCTCTCCTTTGGCTGCATCTCGATCGAGAATTTGTAATTGCCGATCCTGCCACGTGGAATTTGCCACCATTAATAAAGCTTGTCCGCTTTTACGTTGGGTTTCGCGAATATTAGCAATTAGAGTTTGAGCAAATAATCGAGCGTCTATTTTTCTGATTGTCTCTAAATCATCTGTGGCACTTGCTTGATAAGCATGGATTAAAGCCACAAGGTCAGATGTACCTATTTTATGACGTAATAATATGCGTAAAAATATTTTTAAATCTTGTACTGATTGTAGCTGTTGCTTTTGAACTAAAGCTTCTAATCCATGAGAAAGAGTATAAGAACCAGAAGGAAAAAAAGAATCTGCCAACTGCATCAAAGCAAGTTTACGAGTAATTTTAGATTTTGATTGAGCCATACAGATTAATAAATGCTCAATAGCAAAGAAGCGATGAACTAACTGGATTATTGTACTCCACCAGTAGCATTAGTAGCATTATATACATATAGTAAATTTAAGATCATCAGAGTAAGAATAGTGACAACTGTGATGGCTATTACAGTCTGCATTTTACTAATTTTCCGATCTAATTCTTTGTAGTAAGCTTTGACATTAAGGATTTGAGACTTTAAACCTTTTTGCTGGTCTAAAATTTCTCGATCTGTAAAATCTCGATCGTTATTGGCAATTTCACTTTTAACTCCAGCCTGAAAACGCTGCATCTGAGCAGCAATTTCTGTCATAATGCTGTAGTTGTTTTCTTCTGTTTTACTATCTATTTTATCTTGAAATATTTCAAGCTCAGAAAGAACTTGCTCATTAATTTTTTGCTCTATTTGTTGATAATGAGATTTGATTTTCTCATTTAACAATGCTTCTATTTCTGGATTATTCTCAAAATTATTCTTGCTCACTAGTTTATCTGATAAACCTGGCCCTAGCTGAAAATATCCTTTATGTACCGACCGAATTACTTGAGCTAAATCTTCAGCAGCAGTATTTTTTAAAAGATATCCTTTGGCTCCCATTTTCAGAGCCTGATTGATATAATATTCATCATCATGACTACTAAGAACTAAAACTTTAGTTTCGGGAAATCTCTGACAAATAATTTGTGTTGTATTTAACCCATTCATCCCTGGCATTTCAATATCCAGTAGCACAACGTCAGGATTTAATAATTCTATTTGCTCTAATGTCGTTTTTCCATCTTGCGCACTACCAACAACTTCCAAGTCTTTTTCTGTTTCTAGATAAACTTGCAAAGCGTGTCGAATAAGATTCTGATCGTCTGCTACCAAAAGTCGAATCATTAAAAGCTCCTGTGCAATCATATGGGAGGATTGACGTAGTACTATTAGTCATCATATAGAGTTCCCCAAAATTAGATATAAATAACATATTAGTGAAAAGACAAGTGATATAGTCTTTAATTTGTGAGAAATTATTTAGATTAAGGCTTGAGCTTATTTTCAAAACTTTTTGTCACAGAAATTCACCCTTCCAAGTAAAAAAACACCATAGTTTTCAAGTTTGATAGGTAAACCCGTTTCCCCACTCTTAAGCGTTCTCAACTAATTGTTATTATGGGGTTAATTTACTGGTTTATTACTTGCTATCACAATTAAAATAATATATATAATGATCGCTCACTCCATCGAACAGTCTGCCAAATCTAGCACATCAGAAATTCTTTTAGGTAAGTCTTTAACTGAGTTAACTGACTGGGTACAACAGCAAGGACAACCTGCTTATCGCGGAAAACAAATTTATCAGTGGTTATATCAAAAAGGAATACATTCTTTGGCTGATATTTCTGTTTTGCCGAAAAAATGGCGAGAAACTGTAAGTGGTTATTCTGTGGGTCGTTCTCAGATTCATTATCGTAGTATTGCTCCCGATTCTACCCGTAAGTATCTTTTACGTCTTGCTGATGGTTTAATTATTGAAACCGTAGGTATCCCTTCGGGCAAACGCTTGACTGTTTGTGTTTCTTGTCAGGTGGGTTGTCCTATGGCTTGTGATTTTTGTGCGACGGGTAAAGAAGGATTTACTCGCAATCTTCATGTTTATGAAATTATTGACCAAGTTTTAACGGTGCAAGAAGATTTTGGCAGGAGAGTAACGAATGTAGTTTTTATGGGTATGGGAGAACCATTAGTTAATTTGGATGAAGTTGTGGCTGCGGTTAACTCTTTAAATCAGGATCTAGGGATAGGAGCGCGATCGCTTACAATTTCTACAGTCGGCTTACCTGGAAAAATTAGAGAACTGGCTCAACACAAGTTACAGGTCACTTTTGCCATTAGTCTCCATGCTTCTAACCAAAAATTGAGGGAGCAATTAATCCCTAGTGCCAAACATTATCCTCTTTCTACTTTACTAGAAGAATGTCGCGAATATGTACAAATTACAGGGAGAAGAGTATCTTTTGAGTATATTTTGCTCTCAGGTATCAACGATCTCCCAAACCACGCCCAAGAATTAGCAAAGCATCTCAAAGGTTTTCAAAGCCACGTCAATCTAATTCCTTATAATCCGATCGAGGAAGCAGACTATAAACGTCCTCGAAAAAAAGCGATCGAGAAATTTAAAAATTTACTCGAACAAGAACATATAGCTGTTAGTGTCCGTTATTCTCGCGGGTTGGAAGCGTATGCTGCTTGCGGACAACTTCGTTCATCTAGTCTCTAATTAGTATTTCGGGCATTGATTGACAATTCTTAGTAATTATTAATTACTCGATCGCGATAATATGCCCACAGCTATTTAAAAAATATCGATCGATCGCAATGCAAGTTGAATGGCAAACAGTAAAAATTTATGAAGATATTCTCTATCAAAAACTGGATGGAATTGCTAAAATCACAATTAATCGTCCCCACAAACGGAATGCTTTTCGCCCTCAAACCGTTTTTGAGATGTATGAGGCTTTTTGTGATGCTCGTGAAGATAAAAACATTGGTGTAGTTCTTTTGACTGGTGCGGGACCTCATACCGATGGAAAATATGCTTTTTGTTCTGGAGGAGATCAAAGTGTAAGAGGAAAGGCTGGGTATATTGATGATAATGGTGTTCCTCGTTTGAATGTCCTCGATCTACAACGATTAATTCGTTCTTTACCTAAAGTAACCATTGCCTTAGTTGCTGGTTATGCTATTGGTGGTGGTCACGTACTACACGTAATTTGCGATTTGACTATTGCAGCAGAAAATGCCATTTTCGGACAAACAGGCCCCAAAGTAGGTAGTTTTGATGGTGGTTTTGGTTCTAGTTATTTGGCGCGTCTAGTCGGGCAAAAAAAAGCTCGGGAAATTTGGTTTCTATGTCGTCAGTATAATGCTCAAGAGGCTTTAGCAATGGGACTCATTAATGCTGTTGTCCCCACAGAACAACTAGAAGGAGAAGGTATTAAGTGGGCAAAAGAGATTTTAGCCCATAGCCCAATTGCCATTCGCTGTCTGAAAGCTGCCTTTAATGCTGATTGTGATGGGCAGGCAGGGTTACAAGAACTCGCTGGTAATGCTACCTTACTTTATTATATGACTGAAGAAGGGGCAGAAGGAAAACAAGCATTTTTAGAAAAGCGGAAACCCGATTTTCGTCAATATCCATGGCTACCTTGATGCGATCCAATTTCATAGTTAATTTGTTAACAGGATTGATTGCTTATTGAGAG
The DNA here is from genome assembly GCA_051439545.1 of Xenococcaceae cyanobacterium. Classification (GTDB taxonomy): domain Bacteria; phylum Cyanobacteriota; class Cyanobacteriia; order Cyanobacteriales; family Xenococcaceae; genus JASJDJ01. The sequence goes on from JBFRWK010000185.1 coordinate 26,936, forward strand.
GGCGACCCCGTGTGGGTTTACCGCACGATAGAACACGCCCTCACTCTGATTTGAATTCGTATCGCTCCTTTCATTTATAGCCTGTTGACTTCTAGTGGTCAATTTATTATACATACTTATACAAAGCTATAAATAATGTATAAGTATGCGACCCCATGAATTTGCGGAACAAGTAGGAGTATCGGTAGAGACATTGAGAAGATGGGA
>JBFRWK010000186.1:0-12814 GCA_051439545.1 Xenococcaceae cyanobacterium
TTTTCAGCAGAAGCATCCGCAGAAGGGAAAAAAGCTGATTTTGTGAGTGTTAAAGGGTTATTTGTAGCCGAAGAAAATAAATTCAAGGTAGTAGAGGTACTAGCTCCACCTTCTCAAACTATACCCAGGTATCTCAAAGCTTTGTGAGTTTGAAGTCAATTGAGGATAACAAAATTCTCGACTAGATAATACATTAGTTCTGAGAACAATTTGTTCTCATTTTAGATTTAACAAAAACTCAGTTCTTTGCTATTATCGCCTTAACTCTTTTAAAACTTTTAATTCTTAAGCTAAGTTATGGCCATGAGCTTTCCTGAATTTTCTTTAGAGGGAAAAGTTGCTTTGGTAACAGGTGGAGGTCGAGGACTGGGTTTTGAGATCGCTAGAGCCTTTGCTCAGGGGGGTGCATTGGTTCTGATTAATGGACGTAATGATAAGCATTTAAGCGACGCAGTTGAGACAATTAACTCAACCTCATTTACCAAATCAGCCTTTCCAATACAGTTTGATATCACAGACTTTTTAGCAGTTCACAACGCCTTTGCACAAATCCAAGATAGTTATCAGAGATTGGATATTCTGGTCAATAATGTAGGAATGCGGGAGCGCCGAGAATTATTTGAGCTTGAGATAGATGCAGTCCGTCGTCTAATTGCTCCCGATCTTGTAGCCCCTTTCAATTTATGCCGAGAAGCAGCCAAGATAATGAAGGAGCATGGAGAGGGCAGAATTATTAACATCACTTCTATTGTTGGCTCAATTGCTGGTGTCCGTTCTGCTGCTTACACAATTGCTAAAGGTGGGCTAGAATCGAAGGCCACGCACATTTGCTGCCGAACTTGGAGTATTTGGAATTACAGTCAATGGAGTTGCTCCAGGTTTTTTTGCCACCGAAAGTAATGCAGAGGCATTCACCAATCCAGAATTTGCTGCTTGGTTAGAAAAACGGACTTCTCTTAGGCGATGGGGGCATCCTAGAGAAATTGCTGGGGCTGTACTTTTCTTAGCTTCTCCCGCTGCATCTTACGTAACAGGTCAAATTTTAGCAGTTGATGGGGGATACCTTTCTCATCTGTGATTTCAAACTTTTGGCTGACATTTTAAAAAGAATCAAAATTCAGTAATTTGGCGGAAAGAAGATTGTAGAAACACGGACAAAGTAACGCTACTAACATTAATTAGTCAGGGAGTTGGATTATTGCCAAGGACAAAAAATCAGAGATGGTGAGCAATGGGTATTATTATCTGGAACTTGGAAAAGTGGCAAAGTGCTGTGAAAAGGGGGATTCTGTAGATTATTTGAGGAAAGTATTAAGTCGGAATAAAAATCGATAGTTAAGAGGGAAGAATCAAAGATAAAACTTGTTGAGGTTGATGATAATTTCTATCAAAAACTTTTCAGGTTCTACTAGAGGAGCAACGCTTAAATCAAAATAAATTTTTTCTTGGGCAATCAAATGGTAAATATCATCAGCTTTTATGCTTTCAACTACGTTTAATAACTCCAGTAAAGTAATTCCTGGTCTGGCTTTAATAATTGAAGCGATTGTACTAAAGCTAGATTCGTTTAATTGTTTTCTATCTCTTACTCTGTAATAGTCGTCTAGAAACTCTAAATTTCGCTGTATTGTCCAATTTACGATCGCACCATTGCTGAAAATCGTTTTCGGACAACATTATACTTTGTCCTCTAAGTTCATCTGATTAGATTATACACATAATTATTGTGTGCAATCTAAAAGTTTGGTAACTGAGAATTATGAATAGATAATGACACGAGAAGCTAATTTATTTCTAAGATACTACATAGGGCAAGGCGATAATTTTGGCAAAGGGCAAAAGTGCTAAGAGTGCAAAGAACTATTGAGTCCTCGGCACCCTACACACAACTCGAAACCCGATAACGTCGACGACGAACTCGGGGCCGTAGTAGGTGCGAGTAGCAGAGCGACAGAACCTCGGATTGTCGTACCAAGAACCACCATGTATTACACAAAGACTACCATCCCCGTCGCTCGTCCAAGAACTACCATCATTAGGTGCATTTTGGTAATTCCCGTGCCAATAATCTTCACACCATTCCCAAACATTCCCATGCATATCCCACAAGCCAAAATTATTAGGAGGAAAAGTACCCACTAAGGTTGTTTCTTGGCGATATTCTCCTTTCGGTCCCTCTCCGTAAGAACCTGACCATTTATATTCTTCGTCATCAGTACCTCGATAATTGGCTAAATCCGTGGTGATGGTTTCCCCGAAATGAAAGGGTGTAGTTGTACCCGCACGGCAAGCATATTCCCATTCTGCTTCTGATGGTAAGCGATATTCTCGCCCTGTATGCTTGGAAAGGCGAGCGCAAAATTCTTTGGCTTCATACCAATTTACTTGCTCGACTGGTCGTTTATCTCCTTTAAATCTTGAAGGATCGGGTTTTAATTCTCGATCTACTTGGGGCAAAGCTGCAACAATTCTCCACTGTTCTTGGGTGACTGGGTATCTTCCCATAAAGAAAGTGGGAACAGTAACTTGATGTTGCGGTCTTTCCGAGTTTTGGGAATCTAGTTCAGTTTTAGGCGCACCCATGAGAAAATTACTTTCGGGAATCAGCACCATATCTAACTTAATACCATTGCCCAAATCTTCTGAGTAATACTTTGTTGTGCGCTTTTGTCGCTCGATAAAAAAGTTAACCACAGAATAGGAAGTTCTCAAACAGTATTTAAAATTGAATTAATGCTATAGATCGGGCAACTGTTCAGCATTGCTTACCAAGCTACCCGAATCTGTTTGATTTTCGGATGCAAATTGCATCACTGGAACAGGTCTGGACTCTTTAGGACACGCCCAATGGATTCCCATCCATCAGTTCTGGAATTAAAGAGTGCTCGGCACCCTACACACAACTCGAAACCCGATATTGTTGTTGTCGTTCTCGGGGTTGTTGTTGTTGCGAGTAGCAGAGCGACAGTTCCTTGGATTGTTGTTCCAAGAACCACCGCTTTTTTCTGCCTGTCCCATCTTTACAGTTATCACCTTATCAGTTACCAGTTATCGAGATTTAATTATTTCTTATTGTTGAACGAGTAAAAGTGTATTGACTAAAAATATCTTGTCGCAAACGATAGGTATCTCCATGCTGTAAATGTGCCGACCAACTTTGAAGCCTCTGTACTACCTTTTGCCAACTAACTTCCCCCCGTGCATGATCTGTCTGTAATTGCTTAATTCTTATTCTTGCCCTTCTGAGATTATCACTACGAACTCTCACCCGATCTCGAAGAATCCTAAATCCCACAAAATTAGCACCGTGTCGGGTTTCTAGTAGCTGACTTTTAACAGGATGAATTTTTAAGCGCAAATCTGTTAGATAATCTTCTATTGCCCAACGCGCTTGGGCTAAAAACTCGCAATCATCGGAAAATAGAGCAAAGTCATCAACGTAGCGCAGATACTTCTTCACTCTTAATTTTTCTTTGACAAAATGGTCGAAACTATTGAGATATACATTGGCAAAGAATTGACTAGTCAAGTTACCAATGGGTAGTCCTTTCTGACGCTGTACGGGGGTTAGTAAGTTATCCCCTGGAAAATATTCAATTACTGGTTTTTGAGGATTACTATTGTCAATAATGGTATCAATTAACCAGAGAGTATCTTGACACTTAATTTTACGACGAATAATCTGTTTTAAAATTTCGCGATCGATACTGGGAAAGTATTTACGAATATCGCACTGTAAAATGTATTTGCTGGAGCGAGCAAACTTAGTAAACTTTCTAAGGGCGCGATGAGTTCCATATCCCAGACGATTGGCATAGCTGTCGTCGATGAAGGTTCGTTCAATTATCGGGACGATAATATTGCACAAAGCATGATGCACTACTCTGTCGCGATAAGGAGCAGCAGAAATTATACGAGGCTTAGGATCGATAATTTCAAAGGTTTTGTATTTTCCAGGACAATAGGTTTTTGCGCTCAACTCTGTATGAAGTTGGTGCAGTTCTTGTTCGAGATTATCGTTAAAAGCAAGAACATTAGGACGAAATCGCTTGCCTTTTTGTGCTTTTCTAGCAGCTAATAATATATTTTCAAAACTAATTATTTCTTGCCAGAGATTTCCATAGCGTTTCATTTGCTGCCTCGTTGTTGCTTAATCCAACCGCCTAAATCGTAACCAATGCCATTAATTTGTTTTCCTGCGTATTCATAACGCTTGACAGAAATAAGCTTAAAATCTAGCAATAATCTCGTTTGGTAGCGCAAAATATCGAGTTCGGTATTTAGAGTTTCTAATTTAGCTAGTTTATCCTGACGAGAATAACGAACTTGAATCAGCCCTTCTAACAAACCATATAATCTTTCTATCATCCTATTGCCCAAACCGAAACGATGGTCGCGGGGTAATCGATTGAGAATGGGAACGTACCATTTAATTAAATCATAAGTTTTTTGTACTACAGGTAATTCGGTCACAGTCCAAAAAAAAACTAACATTTAGCAGATTAGTTCCTATCAAATCTTCACTTAAAAAACAACATAATCTTTTAATTTTGAGAAAGACATTATTAGGTGTCAAACGTTAATACTTTTAGTATGCTACATAATTTTGAAAATCTCTGAGGGCAAAAGAGCAATAGGGAAAAGAGCTATAGAGTCCTCGGCACCCTACACACAACTCGAAACCCGAAAGCGTAGGAGTCGTACTCGGGGTTGTAGAAGAAGCGAGTAGCAGAGCGACAGTCCCCAGGATCGTTGAACCAAGAACCACCGCGTAAGACACAAAGACTACTATCGCCATTGCTTGTCCAAGAACTACCATCTGTAGGTGCATTTTGGTAATTATCATGCCAATGATCTTCGCACCATTCCCAAACATTCCCATGCATATCGCACAAGCCAAAATTATTGGGGGGAAAAGTCCCCACTGGGGTTGTTTCTTCTCGATATTCTCCTTTCGGTCCCTCTCCGTAAGAACCCGACCATTTATATTCTTCGTCGTCAGTACCTCGATAATTGGCTAAATCCGTGGTGATGGTTTCCCCAAAATGAAAGGGTGTAGTTGTACCCGCACGGCAAGCATATTCCCATTCTGCTTCGCTAGGCAGTCTATATTCTCTTCCTGTATGTTTGGAAAGGCGAGCGCAAAATTCTTTGGCTTCATACCAATTTACTTGCTCTACAGGTCTTTTATCTCCCTTAAATTCTGAAGGATTAGGTTTTAATTCGCGATTTATTTGAGAAAATCCCGCTACTACTCTCCATTGCTCTTGGGTGACTGGATATTTACCCATAAAAAAAGTAGGCACAGTTACTTTGTGTTGTGGTCTTTCTGAATCTTCGGAATTTAATTCAGTTTCTGGTGAACCCATAAGAAACTCGCCTCCAAGAATTAACATCATTTCCATGCCAATTTTATTATTCAGTTGCTCCACAAAATACTGGGCTGACTGTTGACGGAGGTTAATAGTAATCTTTGGTTTTCGTTTCTGAGATTGCACTTTCTTCTATCTAAATTAATTTGTAATTTTTCTCTAAAAAATTTCGGCAGAGGGCAATAGGGCAAGAGAGCAAAGAGCTATAGAGTCCTCGGCACCCTACACACAACTCGAAACCCGAAATTGTCGTAGCCGTTCTCGGGGTTGTTGTAGTTGCGAGTAGCAGAGCGACAGTACCAAGGAAAGATGAGCCAAGAACCACCGCGTATTACTTTAAGATTACCAGATTCGGATAGCCAAGCACTTCCATCGGTAGGCGCACCTGTATAATCACTATGCCAATCATCTTCGCACCATTCCAAAACATTTCCGTGCATATCGTACAAGCCAAAAACATTGGCAGGAGAATTACCTACAGGTGTGGTTTGCTCACCATTATAGTTAGCTAATTCTGTAGTAATTGTTTCCCCAAAATGATATGGGGTAGTTGTTCCCGCACGACAAGCATATTCCCATTCTGCTTCCGATGGTAAGCGATATTCTCTTTCTGTATATTGGGAAAGGCGTTGACAAAATTCTTTGGCTTCATACCAATTGATTCGCTCGACTGGTCTTTTATCTCCTTTAAATTCTGAAGGATTGGATTTCAATTCTCGATTAACTTGGGGTAAAGCTTCTACTACTCGCCATTGAGCTTGAGTAATAGGATATTTGCCCATGAGAAAAGAATATTCAATGTTAACTTTATGCTGCGGTAGTTCAGAGCTACTACTATATTTTTCTCTCGGTGCAGCACCCATCCTAAACTCGCCAGGCGGAATAAGAACCATTTCTAGTTCTACTTCCTCGCTGAGTTGTTCTATAAGTTGTCGTGCCTGTCCTGTTTGTCGGTTTATAACCCATTCATTATCTCTGTCGAGAGGATTTAGCCTTTGAAGCAGTCCTTTAGGTTTTCGCTCTAATTTTGCTGTGACAAATTCAAAAGTTTCGTATTCTTTTTGCTCTATGACAACTTCTGCTACTTCAAATTGCTGAGTTTGTAGCTCGATGTCTTGGAGTAAAACAATGGTGGCAGGTTCGTATGGTAAATCTTGAAGCGGTGGGAAGTTACTAAAATTATATTTTTTTGTATCAATTTTCTTATCTTCTGCCCTATCCTCAGATGATGTTATAGCTTTCTTTCTAGTCTCTACCCTTGCCAAAAGCTCTTGACCTTTTGCAGCATATTTTCCTCCCCAAGTCATAAAGACTGCTGCATCAACTTCGGCAAAGTATAAATCTCGGTTACTAAGAGGGTCTTCAATTGAACCTCTAGGATCGGGCATCAATGCCTGAAAGCTTCTAGGACTGCCATATTTTTCTTCGACAAAACTTCCTATTTCTCGCCAAATCTCCGTAGTTTCCATCACTGAGCTACTAGCCAAAAGTAACTTGCGAATTCCTGGAAGAAATTCATACCATGTTTCGGAAACACTAACATCTTCAGGGCTGAACTCCGAACGTTGTAATAATCCGCTAAAAAATACTTCTGCTAAATGCCAATATTCGCTTTCTTCTAAAAATTGTTTTTGGGCTAAACGCATCACAGGCGGGATAAGGGGGACTGCTGCTAAAATTTGGGCTAGCTTACGGGCTGGAGGAGTAGCATCCAATAAAAATTCTCTTAATAAAACTTCTGGTTCAGTGTGTTCTTTTGGTTTTTCTACAGTTGTTTCCCGATCTATGTGGGAATCGGTTTGTTTTAAGATTACTCCTTGAATAAATTTATCTTGTTCGCTAGTTAAAAATTTTGCCCAAGTTACGAAGTGTTCGGGCAATAAATTCAAAATGGGAAATTGATAGATATTATCTTCTTTACGAAGTTTTCTGCCTCCTCTTTGTAATTGAGAATTAGCACAGCCCGATTTTGCTGCTGTCAAAGGTCTTTGACTAGCGCGAAACAAACTAGTTCTACTCCAAAGATATTGTGGAAAGATATGGGCAATAGTTACTGAATGAGTTTTTCCGAGAAAGGCTAGTTGTTGATAGGCATCTCCCGAACGCCAAGCTTTCCCTAAAGTATCGGTAATAACCAAGAAAAGCCGATTTTGCCTTGGGGTAATCAAACTGGCGATGTCACGCTCAATGCGAGTTACGTCTGAATACAAGCGCATCTTTTCAGATGAGGTGTCTAGTCGCCAAACCCTTACATCGCGGAAAAATCCCTGCCAGCGAAATAAAGTGGCAACTCCTGCGGTCAAATCATCCCAAAATTGCATTGAAGGGGAAACATCTATGAAAAGGTGAATTTCATACTGTCTTTCTAAAGGGGCTTTCATTGCTAAAGTAATCAATCCATTAGCTTCAGCCGTCTGCTCTACGGTGGCATCGATATCGATTTGATTTTTCCAAATTCCGGCGATTCTTCTGGCTAAAGGTAATAGAGCTTTACCAATTTCAGCAGGATTGGGAAGGGGAAAAGGATCGGGAATAGAAACAGCAGAAGCTTTTTTTTCGGTTACATTTTCTTCTACAAAATCATCACTAGTCTTCGTTTCAGTTTCTTGGGGATAAGCAGATATATTTGTCTGTTTGATTTGTTGTTCTTCTTGTTTTAAAGTAGTATCGATATCTTTTGAGATTGAATTATCTGGAGCGATATTTTGAGTTGAGATATTTTCTGGTGTTTGTTCCCCTGGTTCAATTAATAAGCGATCTGGCTCTATTATAAGATGCATATGTGCTACACACCAGACAAATTCTAGCCTTTCTAATTCATCCAAATTTTTAAATTGCCATTGCTTTGGATCGATCGCCATGCTAACTCTTTAACCTTTCAATGGTTTAAAAATGGTTTCCAGTAAATCTTTCCATCTATCTTCATTTAGATTTTGTCCATTTTCTAATAATAAGTAGACTGCATTTAAAAGCTGATCTGTTGCTAAATTCCCTTGTTTTTTTTCAACTTTTTTCAAGAATTTCGTAATTAGTTGTTTAGCTGGCTCATCTAATTTTCTTAATGTTTCTGAGTTAAATCGCTGCCGCAAAATTTGCTTAAATCCCTCAAGATCATTTGGCTGACTCAAAGTTAAACGCAGACAACGGCGTAAAAATGCTGGAGGAAATTCCCGAGCTTCATTACTGGTCATAAAAACTAAGGGGAATTCTTCACATTGTACAAATCCTTTTTCAATTTTTATTTTGGCTGCTGAATCATCCTTTTGCCGACGGTAGGGAAGTACATATTCATATTCACTTTTTAAACGAGCAAGTTCGGGAATCTCAAAAAAACCCTCTTCAAAAATATGCAACAAATCATTGGGCATATCAATATCGCTTTTGTCTATCTCATCAATCAAAAGCACAGCGGGTCTGTTTTTCTTGGATAGTTTAAATGCCATCCCCATTGGTCCCAAGCGTAAATAATCCCCAATATCAGGTTCTTCAATTTCCTCACCTTCAGCTTTTTTTTGCCGAATCAAAGATGCTTCTTGCAATCTGCCGATCGCATCATAATCATACAAACCATTTTTAAGAGTAGTGCGCGAAACAATCGACCAGCGATATGGTCCAGGCAGCCCCAATTCTGTTGCTACGGCATAGGCTAATGATGTTTTACCCGATCCTGGATTGCCTTCTATTAACAGGGGACGACGCAGACACAAAGCAGCATTTACTAAATCTACTGCTTTTCGATCGACTACAAAACCTAAAGCCCGAGGATCGGGATTTTCTTTTGGTTGGGGTAATTCTTCATTTTGCTCACTCTCAGATTGAGAATAACCAAAAATTCTCCAGGGTGGTGGTGGAGGAATGCGTTCTAGATGTTTCTGCTGTTCTGCTGACTCAGGAATATTATCTTCGGTAAGAGTTAGTCCACGATAAATTCGCAGATCTTCAGCTTGATTTTGTTCGGGGTTTGTTGTCATGCCATCTATTCCACTAAATCAGTACTTAAGAGTTTTTTGGGTCGGGGTTTGGGAAACATATCATCCCAAAACAAGGTTATCTCTAAGTTTTTATTCTTTTTTCTTAACTGCTGAATCTTTTGCGACCATTCTTTCCACTCAGACCTTTTCAAGTCTTTTCCTAACTCAATAGAATGCTTTTCACTGCGCGTCCAAATAGCAATGCTATGGCTCTCCTCAATCTCTTCTAAATCTTCTGTTGAGGGTACTTGTGAGCCAGAAAAATAAAATTTGTCCTCTGCTAGTTCTTTTGCTTTTTCCCAAAATTCCTCTCTCTTTAAGCGAAGATTATCTCTAATTTCTCGATAATCTCTATGGTAATAACGTTCGTAGGAATTAATGAACAAAGAATATTCTTCTCCAATAGGTTTTTTCTTTCTTCCAGATTTAAAAGTCAGTTTTTCTACAGGTACACAGAATAGCTCAAAAGGTAGCAAAAATTCTACATCTAGCGTTACTGGTGGAGGAAGACTGTAACGTGCTTGACGAATTAGTTTTACGAGTAAATTTTCTTGAGCTAAAGTGTCTCTCAAACACTCTTCTAGCTCTTGGTCTTCTATCTCCGTTAAAGCCAAAAATTCCTTTTCAGCAAATTTAGCAATGGGAATATTTTGAGAAGAAATCCAGAGAAATAAATTGAGATAAAAATTACCTGTACTCAAACCTGTCCCATTTCCATCCAGTTCGGGTTCGATTTCCACTAAAATTCTTAATTTTTCTTTTTTAATAATTTGTTTAAATTCATCAAAAGCATTCTTGATAAAATCTCTGATCTCAGCCAAATTTCCATCTTCTCTATATTTAATAGCTTCTTGTTGCCATGTTTTAATTTCACTAGCTATATTTGGCAATTCTTCATCCACAAATTTCTTTCTGCACCATTCAGCACAAGCAATTAAAGGACAAACTTCATCGACTACTCCTTTTTCTGAAAGCTCACTGAGTTTTTCTTCTATTTCCTGTTCGTTTATAAGTAATTCTTTAATAAAATTACAACTTAAAAGAAAATAATTGATCGCACGAAAACTCAATTTTGGCTCTTTATTCAGAATCTGAGCTAAATCTTTCACAAGCTGATGACACTTTTGTTCCCAATTTTGTATAGTCCTAGGTACAAAAGGAAAAAATTTAACTTCCTGCTCGCAGAAAGCTGCATTACATTTAGCCTTCTGTTCTTCACTATCTAATAGTTCATTTATTTTCGGAACTATTTTGCTAGGGTCTATATATCCTTGTTGTAAATCCTCTGATAACTCTTCTAAAGCTTTGACAAATGCTTTAGAGAATGAACCATCTGTTGCTAATTGTTTAGTTCTACAAGCAGCAATCACATGAACATCAATATTTTTCCCTGCTACCTTTTCAGAGTCACCTAGAAGTTGGGAAGCAAGATTAACTAAATCTGAAGCTCCGCCTTGAGAGTGACAAGTATCGATAATAAAAAGGATTTGAGAAATTTTTACTTTTTTATTTCTTAATGGATAAACTAGCTCTTTTGTAGCGAAAGCAGTTTGATATTCTCGATTTGGAACTGTTTCCTTTAAAGCAAGATAATGTTGATCCCCTTTCGGATTTAATCCGTGACCAGAATAGTAAAATACAACAATATCGTTTTCTTGGCGTTCTTCTTTCTCTAGCCAATCAGCGAATGAATCTGCCTTATAATCAGTAAATTTTCTTCGATCGGGATTAATATTTAATGAGAGTAAAACTCTCTCATATCCAAACTTTTCCGTGAATAATTTAGTTATCCTTACAATATCGTCTTTTACATAATCTAATTGCTCGTAATTATCATAATCACTAGTTCCACAAGCTATTAGATAATAGCGATTTTTTGTTGCCATATTAAAAGAAATCTATGATTAACCCTGTAAGCCATCTTTGATTGCCTGACCAGTTTCTACTGTAGTTAGATACCTGGAAGCATTATGAGCATTAGCACCATTGTCAATATGCTTATCCTCAATTAAACCATCAAAAAAAGGATTTAGCTTTTTTTCCAGGGCTACAATATCCTTATCATCAGCAATATTTACCCATTTTTCAATGCCTTTTGGTCTAGAGCCAATTCCATTCTGTGGTGAAGGGTCTAGGCGATCGAAAACTATTTTTTTTATGCCCAAGGGCGAACCAAGACTTACATACATCTTTATAGGTAGATTGGGATTTTGACAAAGCACTTCATAACAAACAACTGAACCAAGGGAATGTCCCATTAAAACCCTAGTATCTTCTGTAATTTGGGCTAAAACTCTATTTTTGATTTCTTCTCTTTTTTCTGGATCGTGGAGATAGGCTTTTACCTGTTTGACAAAATTAATCACTATCTTTTCTGCTACATCACCAAAAAAAGGTGAGCCACTAACTACATTTAAAGCCCTTTGTACACCTATAATTACTCCTTTCTTCTTTTTAGCATCCGATCCATTACTAGCTTGTTTTAAAGCAATTGCTTCTTGACCCAAATCTAGCAGAAATTCTTCTTCCCAGCCTGACTCAACATCATCCGCATCGTAATCTGGGATATCATCTTCAGATTTGCTTCTCCCTCGAAAAATATCACCATAAAATGCACATTTAAAATCATCTTCTGAATCTAAAATAAAATCTGCTCGCTCTAGCCCATCCCGAAGTGCTGGATACCACTCAGCAAATATAGTATGACTTCCTCGGTATTGCTGGTTAATGCCGTGAACTGCAACAATTTTTGCCATATTTAACTGCCTTCTGCTTAAGGGGAATAATTAACAAAGTTTCTTAATCTCTATACAGTCGATCATTATGAATGATACTTGTATCTGTTTATATTTAAAATGTTGTTAATTTGTAAAGTCAAGTTATAGTATTTTACTATCTCTGCGAAAGGTAACAAACTATTGAGATACTCTAGCCAGTCAAAATAGGATCGATAAAAGATTACACTAAAGAAACCGTGCTAATTTTTTTCCTCGGAAAACTCGTAATATTTACCAATGCCCAAAGGACAAAAGAAATCTAAAGGAGTCCCAGAGCTTCATGATGAGGTAAAAAAGAGAGTAAATTTGTCCTTAACCCCAACAGCGATCGCTGGACTAGATAGGCTTTCCCAAGAACTTAATTTGTCTCGCTCGGAATTAGTGGAACAAATTGGACGGGGTTCGATACCAATAGCAGAACAAAAAAGTCTGTCTGAAGAATTTATCATTTCTCCCATCCAGTCTTTACCGATTACAGAATGCGATCGCTTACCTGAAACAATGGGAGCATTTCTGATAACAGATTTTGCCCAGTTTGCTTATATAGGGTCTAGCACCAATTTAAAGAAAAGATTTGAAGATTTGAGTTTTTTAGAACAAACAGACCAATTTAAGAGTAACGTAGCCGTAGATAGCTCAAAATCACAGCTAGAAGTATTTTGGATTGAATGCGATCGCTACCAGGTCATCTCGA
>JBFRWK010000187.1:0-6161 GCA_051439545.1 Xenococcaceae cyanobacterium
AATTGCTGCTTGGTCAGAAGAGAGAAATCAAAAATCCCATTCTGTTAATTGGCGATTTACCACAGCAGATGCTCGCATCAAATTGAAGCGACTTTATCCCTCAATTCAAACTTGATGACCTACTAGAGCTCTTGCAAAAGTTTTTTATGGTATGATTAAAAGTTTGCTTTTTTTAGGTTAAAAATGAAATATTGGCAGGCTCGTAAACTTTCTGCAAGGAAATTTAAGCGTTTTTGTGGAGTTAAACGTCAAACTTTTCGGTTGATGGTTCGATTGGTAAAAGGACAACAAAAACTCAAGAAAAAAACTGGTTCTCCGAGCAAACTAATTAGTGAAGATCAAGTTTTACTGACCTTACAATATTGGCACGGACATCTCACGATTCTGAGGTTTCCTCAGAATGCGTGTCCTTGAGAATATCGAACATATTTTCATATTGCACAAGACTGGAAAGTATCTGAATCTACTGTCTTTCGGATAGTTAGAAAAGTTGAAAATATCTTAATTAAATCTCGAAAATTTAGTTTGCCAGGCAAGAAAAAATTATTAGATTCTTCTCTGGATGAAAGATTAATTTTAATGGATGTAATGGAGAGTCCAATTGAAAGACCCAAAAAACATCAAAAAAGATTTTATAGTGGAAAACAAGGAGAGCATACTTTAAAAACGCAAGTAGTCTTTGGAGCAAAAAAGGGTAATATAATATGTTTAGCTCATGACAAAGGGAGAAATCATGATTTTAAATTATTTAAAAAAAGTCAGGTAAGATTCCATAAAATACTTCAAGTCATAGCCGATAAAGGATATCAAGGAATCACCAAAATTCATAGGTTAAGTGAAACACCTATCAAGAAACCCCGAGGCGGAAAATTAACCAAAGAACAAAAATACTATAATCGTCAATTGAATCGATTAAGGATTGCTGCCCCCGCATATTAATCGTCGGCTAAAAATCTTTAAAATTTTGTCATATCGATATAGAAATCGGCATCGCAGGTTTGGCTTAAGAGCTAATTTAATTGCTGGTATTTATAATTATGAATTAGCCTTGTAAATTGGATTAAAAAATTAAATTAATTAATTAATTTCAGTAATTAATTAATCACTGAAACAATTTTTGCTGTCAAATTTTAGCTTTGGCGATCGCCTAATAATAGTTAATCAAAAAAATCGCTCGATTCTTACTCTTTCAATCAACAAATATTAAAACAAAAATAACCCCTATCATATCACAAAATATTTTTGCAAGAGTTCTAATCTCTCTAGCTATGTCTAAAGCCTGCTGGTGATAGTCAATGGCGGTTTGGAACTGACCCAGGGAGAAGTAAGCAAGACCCAAATTGCCCAAGGAATTCCCTTCGCCAGAGCGATCGCCAATCTCTCTAGCTATGTCTAGATCTTGCTGGTGATAGTCAATGGCTGTTTGGTACTGTCCCAGGGAGTCGTAAGCATTACCCAAATTGCCCAATTCTTGCCCTTCCCCTTGTCGATCGCCAATCTCTCTAGCTATGTCTAGATCTTGCTGGTAATAGTCAATGGCTGTTTGGTACTGTCCCAGGGAGTAGTAAGCAATACCCAAATTGCCCAAGGCTTTGCCTTCGCCAGAGCGATCGCCAATCTCTCTAGCTACGTCTAGATCTTGCTGGTAATAGTCAATGGCAGTCTGGAAGTCGCCCAGGGCTTGGTAAGCAATACCCAAATTGCCCAAGGAAGCCCCTTCACCAGAGCGATCGCCAATCTCTCTATCTATGTCTAAGGACTGCTGGTGATAGTCAATAGCGGTTTGGTACTGACCCAGGGAGTAGTAAGCTAGTCCTAAATTGCCCAAGGCTTTGCCTTCGCCAGAGCGATCGCCAATCTCTCTAGCTATGTCCAAAGCTGGCTGGTGATAATCAATGGCGGTTTGGTACTGACCGAGGGAGTAGTAAGCATTACCCAAATTGCCCAAGGAAGCCCCTTCGCCAGAGCGGTCGCCAATCTCTCTAGCTATGTTTAAATGCTGCTGATGATAGTCAATGGCTGTTTGGTACGGGTGAACGAAAAAAGGGGTGGGAAAGAAAAGAGGTTAGCGAAACTGGTACGATAACATAATGCTAATTAAAACCCCAACACCTCATCAGATGAATAATTTGGATTCAGTTCTGTTAAAAATCGGCAGATATGCTTTCATCATTACCAAATTGGAATGATTTATCCGAGTTTCTTGTGAAATTTCATAAAGACTGGCAAGAACTAGGAAATTTAGTACAACAAGAATTAGTTCAAGCAAAAATTGAAGAATTAGAATCGAAATACGATTCTCCTCGAACGAAAAGGGGGAAATATAGCGAAGCTGTCACCAAGTACAATCTTTAACATTTTGAAATAATTTTGCAGCTTTCAGTGTTTGAAGCAATAGATATGAGTTTTAACTGATAATTGCTATAATCTTTGCAACGTATAGCTTTCAGCTATTGAATTGATTTTCTCAAAATTTTTAATTTTGCAGGAAGTGGTCAAAGGCTGCAAAAATTACCACTTTTTAGCGATCGCTAAAATTTCAAAAACTTGATTTTGAAATGCTTATACAGTAAGCGTTTCGAGCTAGATTGCACCTCATGACAGCTTGGCTGATACTGTTGGCGAAAGTAATCAATTAAAGTTTCAAGCGCGATACAAAACTGATTAATTAGTACAAAGTTTCTAAAAAATCTAGTCAAGGAATTATTTCCCACTTCCAAGTAATACAAGGAGCGAAGATAAGTGTTAAACTTTATCATGGAAGGGAGGGATTTAAACAGGCGTGAAAATTTAGCTAGTTTTTGATTTGAGGCGATAAAATCGAGAATAACGAGTGGGTGCGAGGGGAACACCATTCTACCAAGCATCAAGACGACACAAATTTAGCCCAGCAGCCATAAAGATATGTTGTAGATGAGTTTTAGCGATCGCCAATATACCGAGATTGGCGCAAAGCTGACCGTCTAACTCCCTGAGATATAGTTCCTTCAATTCCTGCTCTTAAGTTATAAGTTTTCAGAAATTCAGGAGTATGTTGAATTTCACGGCGATGGTGAAGCGCGATGTATTGTTGTTTCGTGTGAATAGTCAGCCCTCTTGGTTCGGTTTTAGCACGGGTGCATCTGCTTCGAGAGGCACAAACACCACAATTAGATTGAGAAAATCTAATGTTAATGACGGACTGTCCCTTCTTATCAGTTTTTTTAGTCCAAGTTTTACTTTGATGTCCTCTAGGACAAATGGCTACTTGTTTCGACCAATCAATTTTAAAATTGGAATTGGCAAACTTTGGATGATATTTTGCTTGCCAGGTAGGGTCATTGCGAACAGGACCTATTAATTCAACTCCATAGTTTTCTTGAGCAGAAACTAAATGTTCTGCTGTTACATAACCGAGATCCATCAAGTGTTCTTTTGGGAGTAATGATTTTTCGGATAGAGCTTGATGAATCGGTTCAACCACTGCTTCAGAGCGTGACAGTAGATAAAGTTGTCTGAACATGAGTAATGAAATGAGGCAAGTCTTCATCGCAGATTTCAGTTACATGAGCCTTGTAACCTACCCAATTCACACTTCTTTTAGAACTATAGTGAGCTTCTACATCATAAGGTGAATGAATCGCTATGGTCGAAGGAGGCATATCTTTGGGCGATCGCCACTTCACTTTTCCGTCAATGGGGGCATAAAATTGTTGAACCCAGACTATTCTTAGGATTTCTACAGCAGGAAGATAACGTAACCATTCTGGGACATTCTTCGTATAAATTCTTTTCAGTAAGTTAAAACCATCTTCTCCCATTTGATTGCTATCATGCTTCTCGTTCGGAATCTAGTTTAGGCAGACGGTAGTTTTCAACTCTTCTTCCATAAAGGTCAAACCAATCTTTCGTGTTTGCGTTTGGCTAACCAATCAGGAGCAGCCACCGCCAAACTATTCAGGGCTGCTCGCATTGTCTCCCCCAAAGTTTCTAGCCGATTGAGGGGACGAATTGCTGCTAAAACATGTGTAGAATCAGTACGTTGACGCTTATGCCCTTTAATTAATTCTTTTTCTCGCAATTGTTCTAAGATTCGGTTTAATAATAGTTCTTCAGAACCCCCTTCAATCAAACGTTTCCGAAACTCACTCAAAGCTGAGAAATCGAACCCAGAATCTTCTAAAGGTAAAGATAGGGCATATTTCCAATCGATTCGTCCTCTTACTGCAGACGGCACGCTTGACGGTCTGATAAATTTGACCTGGACTGCATCACACAGATTAAAGCTAATCGCCAGGGTGACTGAGCAGGTTGACCTTTTACTGAAAATAAATCTTTAAAATCTTCATCGACATAGATGCTACCTAATGTATCTCGAATCTTGACGTAAATATTGCCTTTAGGGAAAGCTGCACGAGCAACTCTTGCTGTATCTTCTGGTACTGGTGGAATGGGTTGCGGATGTAACGACATTGATTTAATTGATCCCAAATTTCTACAATTAGGATATCGATTTTCTCCATGTATTACTTGGAAATTGGTTTTCTTTTCCTCTCCCATGTAATAGTTGAGAACTTGTCTACCGTCTTATAGAGTCTTTGTACTAATTGTTCGCTTTAGATTATGTTTGAAATTCCCTTTGATTACTTTCGCCAACAGTATCTTCGCTAGTTTTCCCCCATATCGTAGTCAGAATTAATTGGCAGTAATTTTGGCTCTGTTGCCAAAACTTTTAACGGATAGAAAAACTCTGTAAATAACTGATTTTTTAGACAGTAATCCCAAAGAGAAAAATTTTTCAGTAAAATCACTAAAAATTAGTGTAATTATCGTTAACTACAAGTCAGTGATAACATGGGTAATTTAGCGAAATTAAAGGTTAATTAACTAAAAAATCGGAAAAATCGGTGCTTTCTTCACAACATTCTCAACTTTCTTCTTTAGATTAAAAATTGTCTTAAATCAGTAAAAAGTATATTCAAGCGGAGAATCTAAGGTTAGTTTCTACTGTCATCAAAGCTGCTTGTGTTCTTTTAGAGCATTTGGGAAAAATTCAGCGTCCCTATCTTACTCCACTAGAAGAACAACTACTCAGATTGCTGGAACGGGAATCTGGTGTTTATCGCACGAAAAAACCAACGGAGTTGAATGAGTCTGGTAGAAGGCAAGGTGATAATGCACTAATTAATCCACGAGCTGGTTGAAATTAGCTGTAAGCAAGCATTTTTTCTTCTGGTTGCTCGGAAGTGAAGAGAATAAAAGTTTCGCTGTCTGTGTTTAAGCTACTCTCCAAGAAGTTAAGTCGATGCTCGATCGCCCGAACTTAAAAAACAACAATCAAGCTAACAATAGTGATAGCGATCGCGAAAATGGTTGTTTAAATGCTTACAGCACAAGGCTTTCAGCCTTAGCGTGGTTTCCTGTACAAATGCTACTCATACGCCTTGTTTCCAAAGTTTATTTTGAGGAGTATTTAGATTAGATGGCGTCATTCAGCTTTTGACAAACTGTTTAACATTACTTCTCACTGATGGATCGAAATACTTCTGTCCAAAGGAGAACATAATCTATGCCTACACCATTCTTTAACGAGGAATTTACTTTCACCAATCCCGACGGCAGTACCATCCAGGTTAGGGGTTGGGGGAACCAGTATTACGCTGTCTTTGAAACTCTTGATGGCTATACCGTGGTTAAAGACCCTGAAACGGGTTTTTACAAATATGCGCAGCTTTCTGAAGACAAAAATGAGCTTTTGCCGACTGATGCCAAAGTAGGCGAAGTAGATCCACAAAGCTTGGGTCTTCAGCCGCACATACGCATCCGGCGGGAGAGCGCGAAACAAAAAGCTCAAAGCGCATCGATGCTGCAAGCAGCTCCAAGCCGCTGGCAAGTCCGTCGCGAGCAAAAAAAAACTCAGTTACGAGGAATAATGCCGACGACGGCACCTGAGGCGTTGCCGCTATCTACCGAAACCGTGGGGAACTATGTCGGGTTATGTATTCTGCTCCGTTTCCCCGACGTTTCCGAAACCATTTCCCAGCAAGAGGTCAGTCACTTCTGTAACCTACCAAGCTACAACGGGTTCGGAAATAACGGGTCAGTACGTGATTACTTCTACGACAATTCGCAGGGGAAATTAACTTACACCAATGTCGTGACGCAATATTATACCGCTGCAC
>JBFRWK010000188.1:0-12329 GCA_051439545.1 Xenococcaceae cyanobacterium
CAGTTTCGCCCATCCCCCAAGCCTAATTCTCTCGTTATCCATTGTCATTAGGTAAAAATTATTGAGAATTAGGCTTGGGCTGAAACCCTTATTTGATGGTGCTTTCAGAGAAGCCGTGAAAAGTCAGGAAAATAGCCAGATTCCACTTAAATCCAGATTAGCTTACTTATTTAGTAAGTTAGCTGAAGCGAAAGAACAACCATTTCTGTTTATTCTCGATGATTTTGAATGGAATCTCGAACCTCGTGAAGGTCGTTACATTCTTAAACCCAAAGTCGCAACAATTTTAGCAGCATTAGTTAAGGCAATCTTAGAAACGGGAACTGAAAATAAGATTATTATTACCTGTCGCTATGAGTTTGATTCTGACTTATTGGAGTTTTTCTTGCCACAAGGACTCGAATCGTTCAAAAAAGCTGAACTTACTAAAAAACTCAATCGTTTAGAGCATTTTTGTTCCGATGATCTCGCTGAAAATATCCGCAATCGAGCATTAGATTTAGCTAATGGAAACCCTCGCTTATTGGAATTTCTTAATAATGAAATTTTGGGCAAAGAAGATACAGAGGCTAAACTAACAGAACTAGAACAAAGTCCCGAACTGTGGAAAGACAAGATTATTTGGAAAGAACTATATCAGCTTATTGATGAGCCATTACAAGAGGTTCTGAGCCATTGCTTAGTCTATGAGATTCCTGTTCCAATGGCAGCTTTGGAAGCGGTTTGTGATTCTCTTCCTAAGTATCAAAAGCAATTACAGAGAGGGTTAGACTTAGGACTGATTGAGATGAGTCCTGAACCAAGAAAAGAAAATAGAGTCTATCGCGTTTCTCGGATTTTGCCCCACATTATCCCAACTATCCGACTGCCTGAAGCACCAAAAGTCAATTCTTTATATCGTAATGCTCATGAGAAATTACATGAGCTTTGGGGACATAAAAAAAATCGAAGTGAAGAAAAATGGAGAGAGATTTTCAGATTATTGTTTGCTGATAAAGAAAGTCCAGAAAGATTCAGACAGGGATTCTCTCAGATGTTAGCGGTTGAATGTAACCTAGAAGCAGATAGAGCATTTGAATCTGAACTGAGACAATTAAAAGATGAATTACCAGAAGAGAATTTTTACAGTCAACTAGAAGATTATTTACGTCAAGGTGACTGGAGAAAAGCTGATGAGGAAACCGCGTGGCTTTTCTATTTAGTAATGGTGCAACAAGGATACGAAGATTGGTCTGAGCTATGCACATACTTTCCCAATCAAATTCTTAAAGAAATTGACCAGCTTTGGGTTGATTACAGCCAAGGACATTTTGGATTCAGCATACAAAAGCGAATATGGGAAAATGTGGGAGGAAACCCAAATCCCGACTATGAAACTTGGGAGAAATTCTGCAACCAGGTAGAATGGTATGAAGAAAATGACTCGAAGGAGTACAAGTCCTTGCCCTTTTCTATCGAATCACTTGATGGTAATTTACCCGCCCTTTGGATAACCCGAAGGTATAATTTATTGGAGAGGGGGTGGGTTTGGTGGACGAATATGTGGACTTGGGACGGGGGAGATAGTGAGTACGTTTGGGGAGGGTTTGTGTTACTTGTCTCTCTTTTCTTGCATCAAGACTTAACCTATAAGGTATAGGCTTTTAAGAAATTTTGTCAAGCTTAATTTTTAGTACTTTCTTTACGAAAACATAGGCATTTCCCCAACTCGATACCTGGCACTTTTCTCTTTTTTTGCGATCTATTTCCAGTAGTGTATCGTAGGGTGTTTAATGCCCTTTGATAGTCAGTCTTCTCAAAGCCACTGCTATGATATCGTTTCTCCCAGAAATGCCCTGTTCTATTGAGCATTCGATTGAAGCACATGGCAGTGTACCAGTTGAGCCAGTGCATAATACGAGGTAAATCCTCTGGTGCTGCTGGTTCGAGCATATAGTGAACATGATTACTCATGATACAGAGAGCATAGAGTTTGAATTTAAACTTCTCTCTAGCTCGTTTCAGCGCATATAAGAATACCTCTCGGCATTCGTGGCGGATTAGCTTAAATTCCCTGTTATTACATCGAGTAGTAACATGGTAGCAATAATTAGGTTTTAGGTCGCGGGGTTTTCTGGGCATTAGACCGAAAAGAGCAATTATCAATTATTATTGATAGTCGATCGCCAATTGTCCTACCCCAAAAACCCAGATGTGCTAATTAACAAAAGCAAAGCAGTAGTAGCTGTGAGCATTAATAAGTTTTACCGTTATTTAATTTGTATTATCTTATTGAAGCGAGCGAACAAAATACTACAAAATATCTTCCCGATTTTTGGGGAGCAAACTCTTGAAATCTCGTTAAAAGGAATCTAGATTTTTATACTACAAGTATTTATTAGTATATTTATACTAGTTATGAGGATAAAGTACTTAATGCTTGGTAGATAGGGGATTGTTCCCCTATTTTTTTATTGCCGATTAACAAAAAAATACCTAGAATGAAATCTAGGTAATTATTTTGCATTATTGACAGTGTTGTTACAGGTTACAGGTAGAGAGTTAATCTTTACCTAGTTTTATTTATTCGCTCTTTAAGCTTTCTAGTAGCTGTTGAATGATTGCCTTAAGCTGTTCATTTTCTTGCCTTAACAAGTCTATTTGAGACTCCAAAGATAGATTACTATCAGCTTTATTTTCTTGTCTTTTTTCCCATGTTTCGAGGGCATCTAGACAGCTTTTTAACCCTTGTGACTCAAGATAGGTAGTTGTATTTTGATGTATTGTATGACCTAAATTTTTAGCAATTAAGCTTACTGGAATTCCTAGTCCATGTGATTTTACATTGTAAGCATGGCGTAAGTTGTAAGCTGTAAAAGTAAAACCGTTTCTTTTCAGGAATCTTTCGTAGCTATTTAATTTAGTCTCTTTGCTTTTTGCTTTATCATAATCGGATAAATCTTTAATTTCATTCATAAATTCCCAATATTTTTGAGGAATTTTTCTTAGATTAAACTGTTCTAGCCATTTTCTAGGTTGAGGTAAAAATGCAGCGCGTTTTATGCCCTTCCCACGTGTATAAATAATTCCCCTCGGGTTCTCAACTGGATCGGTAAAAGGCTGATAGATTTTTCCTTTATCATCTTCATATTTGCAATCAAGATTATAAATATTCAATACTTCATGATTTCTAAAACCGTAGGTTGCTTGCATTCCATAGATCCATTGCCATAATTCCCAATGGCTAGGGTTAGCTGCATTGCCTTTCCAATCAGGGAATTTATTATACCATTCTTCAATTTCTTTTTCGCTTAAATCCTTTTTGGCTTTTGCTTTTATTTCAATCTGATTTTGCCTTAATCTAAATTCTTTAGGATCATAATCTGGTAATCCACAATATGGAGCTATTTTTTTTAAAGCACTACAACATTTATTCCTATTAACTGACTTAGGATACTCTCTGGCAACTTTGTCTAAAATTTCTTTAGTTGGAGTAACATCCCAGTCAGGAATTTTATTATAGTATCTAATATACGTAGTTTTTAAGTTTTTATGGTCTTGATATTTGTTTTTATCCTTACTTAACCAATAGTCATCAATGAAAGATTCTATGGCTTTTTTAAATGTTATTGGTTCGTCTGGTGTAACTTTAGGCTTTAAATGCTTTGGTAGCCATTGGAGGTAATCCTGCCAAGAAAAGGAATCAGCTTTAATTTTTAAATCAATTTCTTGAGCTATTTGTATGGCTCGGTTGACCGCATTAGCTGTTAAAGGAAATTTGCCTCTATTTAGAGCATTTAACGCCCGTTTTATACGTCTAGGAGTAATTAATGTAGAATCATCCCAATCAAGCATTGTATGCCATCTAACAGCTATAGAATTCCTGTCTCGATATAATTTAACCAAGGAATTCTTTAATAATTGTTTTTGGTTTTTCCAAGCCCGATCGAATTCTTCTTTAAGCTTTTTAGCTCTTAGAGCTTCTCCCTTCTTGCTTCCTAAATAACTACCATCATCAGGTACTATGCCATTGATTCTTTTTGCGCCCATTATACGCCCAAATTGATTTTACTAGCGGGCGTATTCTTGAGATAATTAACGGTATATCAACGCTTTTAGTGTTTTCTGTAGAGTTCGAGTCTCTCCGTCCGCATTGCTTTTAGATGCCTATAACTACGAGACTTTTGCTCTTATATCAACAACACTACAACTTGAATAGTACCCAAATACATCTAGTTGTTGGTGGTGTATAGCCTTTAAACTAACTATCAATTATCTTGTTAAAGGAAACCGAGCGAGCTATTTTTTGAAATAGATATGGTAGAAACAGCCCCGAAAACAGAAAATAATGTAACTAAGTTAAAGCAGTCTCCAGATTCAATAGCTTCTTCGCCAACCGAAATAAACACAATTGCCCTAGATGTGGGGGGAATGAAATGTGCTGGTTGTGTTAAAGCAGTGGAAAGACAATTGCAGCAAAATCCTGGAGTAGTCTCTGCTTGCGTCAATTTAATTACGGAAGTGGCAGTAGTTGAATATGAAGTAGGTAATGTAGAGCCAGAAATATTTGCCGAAAAGCTAACGAAAACGGGATTTCCCTCTAAATTAAGAGCAAAGGAGCGTTCTTTTAAAGAAACTGCTACTCAAGCAGCTAAGAAACGAGAACAGCAACAGCAGCAACAACTTTGGCAGTTAGTTACCGCAGCCATCTTATTAATTTTTTCTTCGATCGGACATTTACATCATCTCGGTTTTCCAGCTATTCCCCTCTTAAGTAATATCTGGTTTCATTTTGTTTTAGCAACTTTGGCTTTACTGATTCCAGGACGCTCTTTAATTATTGATGGTTGGCAGAGTTTGAGGCAGGGAATGCCCAACATGAATACTCTAGTTGGCTTAGGAACGGTTAGTACTTACCTAGCTAGTAGTTTTGCCCTCTTTTTACCCAATCTGGGTTGGGAATGTTTTTTTGATGAACCAGTCATGTTACTAGGTTTTATTTTTTTGGGGCGTACCTTAGAAGGAAGAGCGAGAAATCGTGCTGCTGCTGCTTTGTCTGCTTTGGTTTCACTTCAACCTCAACTAGCTCGTTTGACTAAAAAACAAGAAAATACTACTGCGGAAACTACAGGGATCGAAATACCTGTCGAACAAGTAAAAATAGGAGATTGGTTGCGGGTTTTACCTGGAGAAAAAATTCCTCTAGACGGGGAAATAGTTACGGGAGAAACAACAGTAAATGAATCGATGCTAACTGGGGAATCTCTTCCTGTAACTAAAAGATTAGGAGATAAATTATATGCGGGAACAATTAATCAATCAGACATTATTAATTTTCAGGTAACTCGTACGGGAGAACAAACAACTTTAGCTCAAATTATCCGAGTTGTTGAATCTGCCCAAACTCGTAAAGCACCAGTACAGCAATTAGTAGATACGGTAGCGGGGTATTTTGCTTATGGAGTAATGACTATTGCCAGTCTTACTTTTGTTTTTTGGTACTTTTTAGGAACAAAAATTTGGTCGGAAGTGTTAGTCACAACGACTTCTCACTCGATGGGAGAGTCGATGACGATGACTACTTCTCCTTTATTGTTAAGTTTAAAATTAGCGATCGCGGTACTGGTAATTGCTTGCCCTTGTGCTTTGGGTTTAGCCACCCCTACGGCTATTTTAGTAGGTACTAGTATCGGGGCAGAAAAAGGAATTCTAATTAAGGGGGGAGATGTTCTCGAACAAGTCCATAAGCTAGATACTATTGTCTTTGATAAAACAGGCACTTTGACTCTAGATCGCTTAGAAGTTACTGACTCTATTCCCTGTTCTAACATTACCTCTCAACAGATTTTACAAATAGCAGCTTCCGTAGAAAGTAATAGCAACCATCCTCTAGCTAAGGCGATCGTGGATTATGCCGATCGAAGAGAATTATCTCCCTTAGAGGTGACTGACTTTAGCAGTAAACCAGGTTTGGGTATTGCTGCCAAGGTAGATGGGCAACAAGTTTATTTAGGTAATCGAGAATGGTTGCTACAGCAGGATATTAGTCTGGATGACTCGGTGCAAACTCAGGCAAAATCCTTAGCGAGCCAGGGCAAAACCACAATTTATCTGGCTTTAGAAGGGGTATTGGTGGGTATAATTGCTCTTCAAGCTAGTTTGCGTCCCAATGCAGTCAAAACAGTCGAAAAACTCCAAAACAATGGCTTAGAGGTCATTTTGTTGACAGGCGATCGCTCAGAAGTAGCAGAAGAGATCGCCAAACAGTTGAATATTACTAAAGTTTTTGCCGAAATTAAACCAACAGAAAAAGCTAAAGTAATTCAATCTCTACAACAGGAGTCGAAGCAAAGAACTAAAACCGTTGCTATGGTAGGAGATGGCATCAATGATGCTCCTGCCTTGGCAGAAGCAGATATTGGGATTTCTCTAGAAGGAAGCACTGATATTGCTATGGAAACGGCAGATATTGTCCTAATGCCTGGTAAATTAGAAGATGTGGTAGAGTCTATCAAACTAGGCAATGCCACTTTTAATAAAATTCGGCAAAATTTGATTTGGGCATTAGCATACAATGTGATGGCAATTCCCGTTGCTGCTGGCATTTTGCTACCCAAATTCAACCTAATACTCAGTCCAGGTATTGCTGCTGCTGCGATGGCATCTAGTTCCTTAATAGTAGTAACTAACTCTTTGCTTTTGCGCCAATATAACAATAATAAATAAGTAGTATGCCAAAATAGAATTGAGCTTGTTTAGTGATGGCTCGCCGAGTTATAGCATATTTATTTATATTTAACAGATAACAAACCTTTTCATGATTTATTATCAGACTGACTCACCAATGGCTGCAAAACCAGCAAAACACCGCGAAGATCATGTTTTAGTTGTCATAGACGGTAAAGGACAAAAAGAAATTATTCTCCAAAATGAAACCTATTCCGTAGGTAGGGGAAAGCAGTGCGATATTCGTCTTAATTCTCAGTTTGTCTCCCGTCATCATGCAACCCTAATTAAGCGATCGCGACCTGATGGCAACGAATATTATCGCATTGTTGATGGGGATTCTAGTGGCAAAGTCAGCGTCAATGGATTACTAGTTAATGGACGCAAAGTATTATTTCACGATCTTCAAAATGGCGATCGCGTGATTTTTGGACCTCAAGTGTCTGCAACCTATCAACACCGCCAGTACGATGTCTTTCCTACAGTACCCCCAGACGATCCTTTTGATATTACTTTGATCGATCCCGCCATGATCGATGGCGATGAGGAATAATTAGTTTTTTTAGCTATTGGCTACTCGCTAATAGCTATTGAACTATTTAAGTATTGATTTCTAGTTGTTGTGATTCTTTTTGCAGTAAATCAATCAGATAGTCATTCCCACTTAGTTTAGCTGCCTGGAGACGACGTTCTAAACTACTCTTGACATTCTCTAGATGGGTTTGTTTGGCTTGGCGATCGTTTAGCTGATATTGTAAGACTCGTAAAGCCACATTAGTTTCTGGTTCAAAAGTTGTTGAATCAGATTTTGTGAGACGACAAGTTTTGGGTAGAAAACGATGGGAAACAGTCATCAACTGGCCCTCTCTATGAGATTTAACACTAACAGTAGTCATGTGTCGGGGATAACTAGGATAAATATTTTTTCCCCAATATCCGTTAGTAAGTTCTTTTTCTGCTATTTCTAAATAGGATAATTTGTGCTTATTTTGATTGAGATTGTAAAGCATTTTATTTTTTGTTTTACCAGGAAAATATTAAAAATTTATTAAAAAGTTTTATTAAATAATTTATATTGGGCGAATGCTATTCGCCCTAACCAAACTAATAAAATAATTTAGCCTTTGGTATAGTGAACCCCACGATAAACAAAGTTAGCAATTGTTTTACGACAACAATGCTGTTCTTTAGGTTTATGTACTCTCCAGGGTGAACCACGATATACTCCAGCTACTTCCCCTTCGGTAACTTCCCATTCTGTATGAGGAGCGTTATAGTCTTTTCCTCGAAAATGTAATTTCATCACAGTCTTACCTCCGATTACTTAACCTTGAGAATTGTTCTCAGGCTGAATAAATATAAATATGAATTGTTTCTGTATATATATGCTCGATCTGCTCGAAAAAAATATCCTATTGGTTTAGAAGATAGGGTATTAAACCAAACTGCTCTTATATATACATTAAATAGCTTCTTGGTTTTTTCTATTCAGATAGTAACACAAATATTCAGTATCATATGTTACCGTTTGCGAAAAAAATAAGGAATTTAATGTAAATTTTATATTTGAATTAGGACTAAAAATAAAATAGCCGAAGTGAATTTAAAAACTACTTCGATCGGGATTGACATCAGAGCGACACGATATAATATTGCTGGAACTTTACTTCTCTGCCACGAACTATTGCATGAGCCTAAATATCGAAACTGAAATTGCTGAAGCTGTTGCCCACCGTCGCAACTTTGCGATTATTTCTCACCCTGACGCGGGAAAAACTACTTTAACAGAAAAGCTCTTACTTTATGGAGGTGCAATTCATGAAGCAGGTGCTGTAAAAGCAAGAAGAGCGCAGCGTAAAGCGACTTCAGACTGGATGGAAATGGAACAACAAAGGGGTATTTCCATTACTTCTACGGTATTGCAGTTTCTTTATAACGAATGTCAAATTAATTTATTAGATACCCCAGGACACCAAGACTTTAGTGAAGATACTTATCGGACTCTAGCAGCAGCAGATAACGCAGTCATGCTAATCGATGCAGCTAAAGGTTTAGAACCGCAAACGAGAAAATTGTTTGAAGTTTGCCAAATGCGATCGCTGCCTATTTTTACATTTGTTAATAAATTAGACCGTCCTGGGAGAGAGGCTTTAGAGTTGTTAGACGAGATCGAACAAGAATTGGGGTTACAAACCTATGCTGTCAATTGGCCGATTGGGATGGGTGATCGCTTTCAAGGGGTGTTCGACAGGCGTAAAAATCAGATTCATTTATTTGAACGTCGCGCCCATGGTAGTAAAGCAGCCCAAGATACAGTTATCGATTTAGGAGATCCGAGAATAGAAGAATATCTCGATCGAGAACTATACTATCAACTCAAAGAAGAACTAGAAATTCTCAATGAAATTGGTGCTGATTTCGATCTAGAACAAGTTCATGCTGGCAAAATGACCCCGATCTTCTTTGGGAGTGCCATGACTAACTTTGGGGTGCAGTTATTTTTAGAATCATTTTTAGAATATGCCCTCGAACCAGAAGCGCGTAAATCATCCCAAGGAGAGATAGACCCTACTTATCCCGAATTTACTGGTTTTGTTTTTAAACTACAAGCCAATATGGATCCCAAACATCGAGATAGAGTAGCCTTTGTACGGGTATGTACGGGGAGGTTTGAAAAAGATATGACCGTAAAACACGCTCGTACGGGTAAAACCGTCCGTCTATCTCGCCCCCAAAAATTATTTGCCCAAGGGAGAGAGTCTTTAGATGTAGCCTATCCTGGGGATGTAATTGGTTTAAATAATCCAGGGGTATTTGCGATCGGCGATACTATTTATAATGGCAAAAAATTAGAATACGAAGGAATTCCCTGTTTTTCTCCTGAAATCTTTGCCTATATTAAAAATCCCAATCCTTCTAAATTTAAGCAATTTCAAAAAGGCATTACCGAATTGCGAGAAGAAGGAGCAATTCAAATTATGTACTCTGCTGATGAATTTAAACGCGACCCAATTTTAGCAGCAGTAGGACAATTACAATTTGAAGTAGTTCAGTTTCGCCTGAAAAATGAATATGGTGTCGAGACAACTTTAGAACCTTTGCCTTACAGTGTAGCTCGTTGGGTGAAAGGTGGTTGGTCGGCTTTAGAAAAAGCAGGAAGACTATTTAATACTGTTACAGTTAAAGATAATTGGGGTAGACCAGTACTATTATTTAGGAATGAATGGAATCTGCAACAAATTAAAGCAGATGTACCCGATCTAAAATTAAGTTCAACCGCGCCAGTAGGAGCGGGAATCGAACCAGAATAAAGTATACTCCACAACAAAGTTAGCTAAAGCCTTATTTAAAATGAATTTAATTAGGATATAAATCCATGAATGGTATTTTGCTAATTTTGTTAGAAATTGTGGCTTCTTTGTACTCGATCGTTGCCATTATTATTTTTGTTTGGTCTTTATTACCTGCTAGTAAAGAGTTACCAGAAGAGGCTGAAACATCTTGGTCTGAATCATTGGTAGCAGCTATTTTATGGCCAGTTACTCTCTGGATTTGTATCAATTCTTTTGCTAAAAGTCTCTAAAGTTTTATTTAAGGAAAAACTATGAATAAATTATTTCTGTCGCTCTCTGCTATTTTGGCAGGTTTGTCTGTAGCTGGCGGAGCATTTGCTTCTCATGCACTTAAAGAAAAGATAAGTGAAAGAGCTTTAGAGATTTTTGAGACTGGGAGTAAGTATCAAATGTATCATGCTTTAGCTTTGCTAGCGATCGCTTTGCTTTTAAGTCGTGGTGAAGTAGCATCAACCTTATTAAATACAGCAGGCTTTGCTTTTATTGCTGGGATAGTTTTATTTTCTGGTAGTCTTTATGCTCTTAGTTTGAGTGGAATCAAATGGTTAGGGGCAATTACTCCTTTGGGGGGAGTCGCTTTTTTGATCGGTTGGAGTTGTCTGGCGGTAGCTGCTTGGAGTTTTAAATAATAGCAATTTTCCATAGCGTAATTGGATAAATGGAGATTCTAATTGTCGAAGATGAGCGCGAAATAGCAGAAATTATCCAGGAATGCTTAGAAGCTGAAGGATTTTCTTGTCGTGTTTGTTACGATGGTAACTCCGCTTTAGAGATATTTTCCCAACAACAACCCGATTTAACCAACAACAACCCGATTTAATTATTCTCGATATTAGACTACCTGGGATAGATGGTTTAGAAGTCTGCACTCGAATTCGTCAAAAACCCACAGCAAACGAGCCTTACATTTTAATGCTGACCTCTAGAGGAGAAGAAATCGATCGCATTATTGGTTTATCCACAGGGGCAGATGATTATTATGTTAAACCCTTTAGCCCCAGAGAATTAGTAGCTAGGGTGCGAGCTTTATTGCGTCGTCGTTTGCGAGAGGGCAAGCGCACTAACTCAATCTTTAAAGGTACAGAAGTAGTCCAGGGTAGAGCTAAAGCGATCGTAACTAAAACGGGTATGGATACAGAGATCGGTCGTATTGCTGCCATGATCCAGGCAGTAGAAAGCGAACCCACTCCCCTACAACAACGGATGACCCAACTAGGTAATGTATTGGTTGGTGGGGCAATTGCTTTAGTCGCCTTAGTAACAATTGGTGGGGTTTTGCGGGCAGGATGGCAATTTTTCGATGAATTACTTGAAATATCCTTGAGTATGGCGGTAGCTGTTGTCCCAGAAGGATTACCTGCGGTGGTAACGGTAACTCTAGCTATTGGTTTCAAAAAAGTTAAATCGTAAGGATGGTTTGTAGTCCGAAGTACCTCTATCGCTGTTTTGACAAATAATTGGGGATTGCTATAGTTATGAAGCCAATAGTCAATTGAGAAAAATGTCCCAATATTACGCTCAGTTAATCGGATTTTTTGCTGTTTTAACGATCGCTGTTATTGACTATTTCATAGTTGTCGATGTTTCTCTATCTATTCTTTATCTATTTAACGATCGCTTTGGACATAATACAGGAGATAAATTATTAAGAATTATTGCCCAAACTACCGATCTAATTCTAGTGTTTAATATTACGATCGATCTAATTGAATAAGAAACAATAATGTTGAGTAACCTAGTCAGAACTCTCAATGGTTGGGTAGTCAGTTTATGCCAATTATTAGCATTGTTCGTTATTGTCACGGGGATCGTTAAAGCTTTAATTATTTACTGTAAGTACGTTTTTTCTAATTCTTCTTCGGCGATCGCCTTTCAGGCAAGCCGATTAGAGTTGGGTTATTCCTTTTCCTTAGGACTCAGCTTTTTAGTTGGAGGTAGCATTTTAAGAACAACAGTCGCACCTAGCTGGAATGATATCGGTCAATTGACAGCAATTATTGCTCTAAGAACAGTCCTAAACTATCTTTTGTTACAGGCGATCGATAAGGGTTACAAAAAAATATGACAAAGTAGGACAGTCGCGGAAGGGGGCTTTTACATCAAGTTTTTGATTAAGGTACATTGACCAAGGTTTATTGAAGCCCCCTTCGCGGACAAATTGCCCCGCTTTTTTGCTTGTTTGTTAGTATTTATGTATTGAAAATCGGGGCAATTTGTCCCCCCTGACGAAAAAACTCTTGACTCCAAACCTATAGCTGAGGAAGACTGTCC
>JBFRWK010000189.1:0-16512 GCA_051439545.1 Xenococcaceae cyanobacterium
TCCCTTGAGATGCCATGAGTATAATTTTGGCTCTCAAGCGCGATTTGTTGACTGGTACTATGACGAGCCAGAATCTTTGCTAGTTCTTGCTCTTCATCATTTTCTAACTTGACTGGTTTGGGAGCTAGTCTTGGCATCTGCTCTTTTCTAGAATCTTGTTTTCTTTTTCATTATACCCAATCGAGGTGTTGACAAAAAACACCCCTCCTTAACTTGTCACGAATGAGGCGGAGTACCTTCGACCACCAGGTTTGAGGACACGGTCAATTTCGGCGATCACGCAGTGCCAGGCTACGCCCGATCGACCGCTCTACCCTAGTAATACTGCATAATGTCCAAGTACTTACTACAGAATCAAAACTGCTATCTTCCATAGGTAAATTTTCTCCGTTGAGTACCAAATAATTCACCGTTATTGAAGATTGCTTTATTCTCTTCTCTGCCAATTTTTTCATCCCAGGATTAGGATCGACAGTAATAATTTTGTCAGTTTTTTCGGGATAATAGGGTAAATTTAAACCCGTACCAAAACCTATTTCTAAGACTGTACCCTCTACTTCTACTAATAATTGTTGACGATACCGAGCAGTAGCAGAATCGGACATAGCCCAATCGAGCATTCTAGGAAAAAGAAAGTGGGAATAAAAACTCATAATTGATATATTATCGATCGCCTATCTTAATGAGGAATGATAGATGAAATTTAGTGAAATAATTAGTAAATTGGGAACATTAGCTGAAATTAATAGTCTTAGTCTTAATCAGAACTTAAATCCAGAGATAGAAGGTATGGCTGCGATCGATCTCGCTAATTCCCATAATCTCAGCTACATCGAAGGCAGTAGCTTTGCTAATAGGCTGACTACTACCAATGCTGGTGCTTTAATTTTGCCTCGCGATGAAGAACTGCAACTTAGAGCCAGCGAAAAAGGTATTGCTTGGATTGCTGCATTACAACCTAGGTTAGTATTTGCCAGAGCCATTGCTCTTTTTTATCAACCTTTTCATCCTTCCGCTGGTATCGATCCTACTGCGATTATCGATCCCTCAGCCCATATTGGTGAAAATGTTTATATTGGTGCTGGCGTAGTCATAGAGCAAGATGTTACCATCGGCGATCGCGTTTGTATTCATCCCAACGTAGTAATCTATCCTGGGGTAACAATTGACAACGATACTATTCTCCATGCTAATTGTACGATTCACGAAGGCAGCCAAATTGGAGCAAATTGTGTAATTCATAGTGGTGCAGTGATTGGTGCAGAAGGATTTGGCTTTGTCCCCACTACCGAAGGCTGGTTAAAAATGGAACAATCTGGCTACACTGTTTTAGAAGATGGAGTCGAAATCGGTTGTAATAGTGCTGTCGATCGCCCTGCTGTTGGTGAAACTAGAATTAAGCGCAATACTAAAATCGATAATTTAGTCCAGATCGGTCATGGCTGTCAAATCGGTCAAAACTGCGCTATTGCGGGACAAGCAGGCTTAGCTGGTGGTGTAATTATTGGCGATCGAGTAATGTTAGGCGGACAAGTGGGAGTAGCTAATAGAGCCAAAATTGGTGATGGGGCGATCGCTGCTGCCCAAACAGGGATTACTAGTAGCGTTGCCCCTGGTACAATCGTTGCTGGGACTCCAGCTATGCCCAACAAGCTATACCTAAAAGTCTCCGCTCTTGTTAAAAAGCTACCAGAAATATACAAAATAATCAAAGAATTTAAATCGAAAAATTAAGTAACGGTAGATTTATTTAGACAATTAACTAGAGAAATAATGTTTTTTAACCTTAAATAACGTAAATTTCATGAGTTTCAAGTAAGCACATACAAAAGCTTTTAAACTTGACTTTGAAGAACCAAGCAACTTGATTTTTGCAAAAAATTTATAATTGTAGACGATCTCTTAACAAATTATACTTAATAAAAAAAACTACAACAAATAAAAGGAAACTAAAGCAAAAAATCAAAAAATGTGTTAGCGGTTACAAAGATTTTAACTATTTTATATGATAATAAAGGAGGTATTTAAGGAGAATTTTTGAAAGCTCGATCTTCATAATTTACAAGTTAAGTGTTTTTTCTGAAGTGAAAATAAGGTAGTTAGTATATAAAGGAAAAGTGTTTGTCAACTATTGTAGAGTTCAAACTAAATTAGACTAAAATCGAGACAGCAAAAACCAAGTTTAAAATGTATTTAAAACTACATTTTGCTGTTATTACCAAGTTATTTAAGTGTAAATCCTCCAAACTTCAAAACTGCTTTAAACTTTTATCAAGTTTTTGTGAATTCTACAATTAACTGTAGATATCCGTAAATTAACGGATTATCCTGGAGTACATAAAACTAAAAAATTAAGTGATATCTGGTGTAGTTCAAAGTGAGTAAAATGAATAGTACAGTATTAACAAAAGAAATAACTACTTTTCAGCCCCAAGGCTATGTAAGTGCAGCTAACGTAGATGAATTTTTAAGTGAACTTACTGACGTAATAAGAAGCGATTCTACCTCTGCTTTACTCGTGAATATGCAAGATGTAGAATTCATGGATAGTGCAGGTCTAATGGCTTTAATCAAAGGTTTTCGTCTGGCTCAAAGCTTAAACAAAAGTTTCAGTATTTGTTCTGTCGCCCCATCAGTAAAAATAGTATTTGAGCTTACTCAATTAGATAATGTTTTTGAAATTCTCGAGAACGGACAATAATTTGAAGCTAAAGCAGCTTAAGGTTCATTAATTAATCAATGTAATATTATCCTGTAGACAGCTAGAAAAATATATCTTTCTGGCTGTCTACTTTTTGCGGTGTTCGGTATATTAGAAAGACAACAATATTTGCCTAAAGCAATCAAGGAGGTTCATTCATACCGTGACGATCGCTGTTGACCAAATAATAACCTCAGAAATAGTTAAACCTGCTCGTTATCTAGGGAATGAGTTGGGTGCAGTACATAGACGATGGCAAGAAGAGCAAGTCCATTGGGTACTGACTTATCCAGAAGTTTATGAAGTGGGTGCATCTAACTTAGGGCATATCATTCTTTACAACGTGATTAATGCTCAACCCAGACAATTATGCGATCGCACTTATCTCCCCGCAGCAGATTTGGCAGCTAAATTGCGATCGACCAAGACACCCCTATTTGCCTTAGAATCTAAACGTCCTCTCTTAGACTTCGATATTCTAGGTTTTAGCCTTAGCTACGAGTTAGGCGCGACCAATATTTTAGAAATGCTCGATCTAGCAGGGATTCCTCTAACCTGGCAAGAAAGAGAAACAGGGGATTATCCTTTGATTTTTGCTGGGGGACAAACAGCTACATCGAATCCCGAACCTTATGCCGACTTTTTTGATTTTATTGCCTTGGGAGATGGAGAAGAATTATTACCAGAAATTGGCTTAGTTATCGAGGAAGGAAAAGCAGCCAAACTAAGTAAAGCAGAATTGTTATTAGATTTAGCCCAAGTACCTGGGGTATATGTGACCAGATTTTATGATATGGCAGAAGATGGTTCGGTAAAACCCAATCATCCCGATGTTCCTCCCAGAGTTTTAAGAAGGGTAGCTACACCGATCCCCGCTTACTCCATTGGCTTAGTACCCTATATCGAAACCGTCCACGATCGCCTTACTATTGAAATAAGAAGAGGTTGTACTCGTGGTTGTCGTTTCTGTCAGCCAGGAATGCTAACTCGCCCCGCTACAGACGTTGCCCCAGAACAAGTAATAGACGCGATCGAAAAAGGAATGAGGGCAACAGGATACAATGAATTTTCTCTCTTATCTTTAAGTTGTTCTGATTATCTTGCCTTACCTGCTGTGGGCGTAGAAATTAAAAATCGTCTCCAGGGCGAAAATATTTCTTTATCTCTCCCCAGTCAAAGAGTCGATCGCTTTGATGAAAATATTGCGAATATTATTGGCGGTACGCGAAAATCTGGTTTGACTTTTGCCCCCGAAGCAGGAACGCAAAGAATGCGGGATGTAATTAACAAAGGACTAACCAATGAAGAATTACTGCGGGGAATCAAAACTGCCGTAGAACAAGGTTGGAATAAAGTTAAACTCTATTTTATGATCGGTTTACCAGGAGAAACTGATGTCGATGTGATTGGTATTGCCGATACAGTACGTTGGCTAAGACAAGAATGTCGGAGTATTAGTAATAAACGTCTTAACTTTAATATCACTATTTCCAACTTTACCCCCAAACCCCATACCCCCTTTCAGTGGCATTCTGTTTCTACAGCAGAATTTGAACGCAAACAAGAACTATTGCGGGAACAGTTTAGAAGAATGAAAGGAGTAAAAGTTAATTATACCGATGTGCGGATCTCGGCAATGGAAGACTTTGTCGGTCGTGGCGATCGCCGTCTTAATTCTGTAGTGCGTCGTGCTTGGGAGTTGGGTGCAGGCATGGATTCCTGGTGGGAAAATTTAGATAAAGCTTTTGCTGCTTGGTCACAAGCGATCGCCGAAGCGGATTTAACCTGGAAATACCGTCAAGTAGAAAATGGCGAATGGAATATATTTCAGGAGTCAGAAGACAAACATTTCCAATCGACTACTAACCACCAACCACTAACAACTAACAACTCTTTAGATGCCCCCTTACCTTGGGATCATCTCAATACAGGTATAGACAAACAATGGCTTAAAGAAGACTTACAAAGAGCCTTAGAAGCAGCTACAGTACCCGATTGTGCTTTTGATGGCTGTTCTCATTGTGGCGTATGTGGTACAGATTTCGGACATAATATTGTCGTTGCCCCTCCTCCAATTCCTGAATTTGTCGGCGAATTTAAACCAAACCAAAAACGCGAACAAAGAATCCGAGTCTGGTTTGGCAAACAAGGAAATATGGCTCTACTCAGTCATCTCGATTTAGTGCGTTTGTTCGATCGCGCTATCCGTCGTGCCAGTATTCCCATCTCCTTTACAGGGGGCTATCATCCAGGGCCGAGGATTTCTATTGCTAATGCTTTATCTTTAGGAACTACTAGTAGTGGAGAAATTGTCGATTTTGAACTGACTGAAGAGATGGATATAGAGAAATTTTGCGATCGCTTAGTAGCCCAATTACCCAATGATATTCCTCTTTATAATGTGGAAGAAATAGATATAAAATCTCCCGCAGCAACTCGCTTATTGGCGCGTGCAGAGTATGTAATTACTGTAAAAACTGCCA
Source organism: Xenococcaceae cyanobacterium (assembly GCA_051439545.1). Classification (GTDB taxonomy): domain Bacteria; phylum Cyanobacteriota; class Cyanobacteriia; order Cyanobacteriales; family Xenococcaceae; genus JASJDJ01. Next base: position 5,185 of record JBFRWK010000189.1, read on the forward strand.
AGGTTTATAGTAGAGAAGAATGGCAAAATTGGATTGAGGCGGTTAATAATTTTCCAGAAATTAATTGGGAGAAGACTACCAAATCTGGTAAAAAACAAATAGTTAATTTAGTCGATCGCCTTTTTGCTTTAAAACTCAAATCTATCGATAATTCATTGCCGTCAGAAATTACCCTGCAATATATCGGTAGCTGTCGTAATGATGGAACAAAGCTTACACCAGAACAAGTTATCTATATGCTAGAAAAGTTTGCTCCAGAAGAAATTCAACTATTGCAAGTTCATCGCCAACAACTAATCTTAGATTCCAACACCCCTTAACCATCTCCCATACACCAAGCCAAAAACAAGATTAATACCGAGGCTACAGTAATTCCCGCCAATGAGTTAAGAGACTCGACTAAATGGACGGGAATATAAACTAGTACCTCCGTCAAAATCCAATTACCCAACAACAGAAAGGTTAATATTAGGAATAAAAGCATAAATATTTGCTTGCTAACTCTATTTAAATAAAGGTTAAACTAATTTTCCCTCTTTTTCTGTTAACTTCAGACCTCGTTTGCTACTAAAATTACTTAATTATTAATTATTTCCCCAAAATAGTCTTTCTCATCTCAATTTATTAGATAATAATACCTAACCAAAGATGGATATTAATTCAATAAGGTTTAAAGTTTAATTACTTATACTAGCTTTAAAATCTTTGAGTTTTAATAATTTAGGTTATGTAACCATCTAGGATTGTTATCGAGCGGGGAAGTTATCGATGTATAAAATAAGCAATATTGGTTTTACTGCAATATTACTAGCATTAGTTTTTATTCCAGTTACTAAGGCGATCGCCCAAAAAAAAGATTTTAATAGCCTTCATTTAGCATTACGCTTAAACCAAACTACTGCCAAAGTAATAGGTTCTACAGGAGGAGGTTATTCCCTTGCTTCGATCGTCAACCAAGATCGTCATGGTAATCATTGTATGGGTTATGGCGACCCCGAACCAGACCATACAATGATTTTAGAAAATGATTTTTCTCAACTTAAACTGCAAGTTAATAGTGGTGGTAAAGATACAACTTTAATAGTAAAAAGAGTTGACGATCGAGATATTCGTTGTGGTTTTGGCAAACAACATAACAGAGATGCCGTTATCATTGGTCGTAATTGGCAGGCAGGAAGATATAAAATTTGGGTAGGCTCGATGCAACCTGGGGAGAACTATAACTACAGTTTGTCTGTCGAACCATAGTGCGGATTATACGAAATTAATCTTGCTATAGACTTATAGTAAAGCACGATAAGATATTCTAAGATAGTTAAGAACAACAAATAAGAACCGCCGTGCTATCTTCATTTATTGCAGACTTCCGTATTATATTTGAACGAGATCCTGCTGCTCGTAACTGGCTAGAGGTACTTTTTTGCTATCCAGGTCTACAAGCTTTGTTTTTTCACCGTATTGCTCACTGGATATATTGTGTTGGTGTTCCCTTCGTGCCGAGATTTATTTCTCATCTTGGACGTTTCTTGACGGGAATAGAAATTCATCCAGGCGCACAAATTGGTAAAGGGGTATTTATCGATCATGGAATGGGGGTAGTTATTGGAGAAACAGCCATCGTCGGCAACTATTCTTTAATTTATCAAGGGGTTACTCTCGGAGGTACGGGAAAAGAAACAGGTAAACGCCATCCCACATTAGGAGAAAATGTAGTTGTGGGTGGAGGGGCAAAAGTCTTAGGCAATATTCAAATAGGTAATAACGTGCGTATCGGTGCTGGTTCGGTAGTCCTTAGAGATGTTCCTTCTGATTGTACGGTAGTTGGTGTACCTGGTAGAATCGTTCATCGTTCTGGAGTTAGAGTTAACCCTCTGGCTCATGGTAATTTACCTGACTCGGAAGCCAATGTCATTAGAGCATTAGTCGATCGCATTGAATTATTAGAAAAAGAAGTCAAGCAATTAAAAAATGCTCCTTCTAAATCTAATACTTTAGTTGCATTACCTTTGAGTGAATCTAAAGAACGACATTTAGAAGAGGATTTTGATAATAGTTGTTTATTGAGCGATCGCGAAATTAGAGAATTTTTAGAAGGTTCAAATTGTCGCTAAACTCTTTCAATTATCTTATCTTTCTCGCTCCTGTGACTCTGGCAAATAAATTTACAAGTATTATCTTAGTCCCATTGATAAAATAGAGTCTAAATTTAATGGAGCGATTGAGACACTTTTTATGCAGAGAGCGATATATCGTATTTTAGATGCGAATCTAGATAGAGCGCGAGAAGGACTAAGAATCATTGAAGAATGGTGTCGTTTTGGTCTCAATCATCAACAATGGTCTCTAGAATGCAAACAATTACGTCAAGAATTGGCTAAATGGCATAGCTCGGAATTAAGACAAGCTAGAGATACTCCCACCGATGTTGGAACAGAACTATCTCATCCTCAAGAAGAAAAAAGAGAGAGTATTGATAGTTTACTTCAAGCCAATATTTGCCGTGTTCAGGAAGCATTACGAGTGTTAGAAGAATACAGCAAATTATATCAACCACAAATGAGTCTAGTTTGTAAACAAATTCGTTATCAAGTTTACACTTTAGAAAGTAATTTGCTTGGTAGCGATCGCTTGACCAAATTGAAAAATGCAGCTTTATATTTAGTTACCTTACCTTCAGACAACTTATTTCCAATTGTCAATGAAGCCTTAAAAGGAGGCTTAAGTTTAGTTCAATATCGAGATAAAGACATAACAGATGATAATCTGCGTTTGGCTCAAGCACAACAGCTATGTCAATTATGCCACGAATATAATGCTTTATTTATCGTTAACGATCGCGTCGATTTAGCATTAGCAGTAGATGCGGATGGCGTACATTTAGGACAGCAAGACATTCCGATCGCCTTAGCGAGAGAAATATTAGGCTCTCAAAAAATTATCGGTCGTTCTACTACTAATCCAGAAGAGATGGAAAGAGCGATCGCCGAAGGTGCAGATTATATCGGTGTAGGGCCAGTATACAAAACCCCCACAAAACCAAGCAAAGCAGCAGCAGGATTTGAATATGTCCGTTATGCTGCTGCCAATTCCCCGATTCCTTGGTTTGCCATCGGGGGGATCGATCTCAATAATCTCGGTAATGTTTTAGAAGCAGGAGCGCGAAGGATAGCCGTAGTTCGCGCTATCATGCAAGCAGAGCAACCAGCTTTGGTAACAAGACAATTTTTATCTATATTACTTTCTAATTCTTTTAATTAATTCTAGTAAGTCAAATGTTTGAAGCAACTACTACAATTACTCTTAAAATTAATGGTGAATCTCATACTTGCACTTCACCTCTAAAATTACCAGAATTATTAACTCAAATAAATTTAAATCCTCGTTTAATTGCCATAGAGTATAACGGCGAGATTTTGCATCGTCAATATTGGTCTGATACTTATCTTCAAGATGGCGATCGATTAGAAGTTGTCACTATTGTTGGCGGTGGCTAAATAGTTATTAGTTGTTATTTGTTAGAATATTAAAGACAAAGGACAAAAGACCTCTCTTAAATCAAATTTGAGATCGAGTGTTAAGTTAATCCTTAATTTGCATAAGTTAATTCGCTTTTCAGAAGATACTAAAAATAGATCCTGTTAGTTATCTTGCAATCATAGTAAAAACATTTACATAGTTATATCTCATGTTTAATCTACCTAAGCCAAAAAATAAATTTTGGTTGAAATCTCTCTTAGTCTTTGGATTGGTACTCACCTTTTTTTTCACCAATACCCATGATGTTTTAGCTGCTCGTACTGGGGGTAGGATTGGTGGTGGGTCTTTCCGCGCTCCGACTCGTACTTATTCTCCTCCAGGAGGTGGTTATCGTACTGGCCCTGGTTATGGTTATGGAGGAGGTGGATTTGGTTTTCCTTTCTTACTACCTTTCTTTGGATTTGGTGGATTTGGTGGTTTGTTCTCCATTCTCATTTTTATTGCTATTGCTAATTTTCTCGTCAGAAGCTTTAGTAGTATTACCTCAGGCGGAGATCCTGTAGGAATCGATCGCTCGAAGGTTTCTGTCGCTCAAGTCCAAGTAGGGTTGTTATCTACTGCTCGTGAATTACAGCAAGAACTCAATGATTTGGCTCGTAGTGCCGATACAAGTTCGGCTACTGGTAGAGCAATGGTATTACAAGAGTCTACTTTAGCCTTATTGCGTCATCCCGAATATTGGGTTTATGGGGCAACAGAATCTCAGCAAACTACTATAGATGCAGCAGAAGCCAAATTCAATCAGTTATCTCTCAGCGAAAGGAGCAAATTTACGGCGGAAACTTTATCTAATGTAGATAACTTAATCAGACAAGAGGAGCGAGATGCTTTACCTACCAATGAGATAGAGTTAGCCAATACTACAGTCGAAGAGTCAGGAGAATATATTATCGCTACCATTATTATTGGAGTTGATGGTAAATTATCCTTGCCGACAATTAACGACTCCGAAACTTTAAAGCAAGCATTACAACAAATGGGTAGTATCGGTAGCGATCGACTGTTAGCCGTAGAAGTTCTTTGGACTCCCCAAGCAGAAGGAGATACTTTAACAACTGACGATATTTTGGCTCAATATCCCAATCTCAAGTTAGTTTAATTAAATTGTAGGGGCGAACGATGTTCGCCCCCAAGTTTATTTTTGTAACCGATTGCGTAATTTGCCTAAATATTCTGATGTATTTACAGGGGTACGGGGTGATGGTAATTCCAAATTAGGCCATTCAGGAAGATCGCTACAAGGACATTCTATAGGTTGTATTCCCGATTCAACTATAGGAATAGGCATTTCACATCTGGCACAAGAGATGATATCCCAAGAAGAAGAAAATAATTCTTCGAGCGTTTGGTTTGTACCTTCGAGATAACAATTTTTACCTTGACTAGCAAGAATTTTTTGCCAGCAATGCTCGAATTCTTGGGAATAGCGATCGCCTTCAAGAATAGATTGAGGTAATAATGCTCGCTGCTGTTTGGGAATTAAGACTTTTTTCCCCAACTGAAACCAATAAGCCAAGTAAGTTTTTATTTGTGATTGAGATGCCATTTGTACTAAATTTTTTGGTTAAACAGATATCGACCTTGTATTTTTAGTCTAGCTCTAAATTCTCCCCAAATCCTCAATTCATAATTCATAATTCATAGTTACTATTTGTCTTATTTTGGTGGTTGACCAAGAGAAAACTTTGTTGTCATTAAATCTTCTGCTACTTTGGTGTCGTTCCCGCTAAAACAACCGCCCTTGATAACCCAAATGTTCGTAAGCCTTATCTGTAGCGATTCTGCCCCGATGAGTACGATTGAGATAACCAATTTGGAGCAAATAAGGTTCGTAGACTTCTTCGATGGTTTTAGCATCTTCTCCTGTAGATGCTGCCACAGCTTCTAAACCAACTGGGCCACCATTAAACTGTTCGATAATTGTACTTAAAACTAAACGATCTGTCCAATCTAAACCACAAGGGTCTATATCAAAAATATCCATGGCTTCTGCTGCCAATTCTTGAGTAATTGATTCTGCTTTTTGAACTTGAGCATAGTCTCTTACCCTTCTCAGCAAACGATTAGCAATACGGGGAGTACCGCGGGAACGCCGAGCAATTTCTGTTGCACCATCTTCGGTAACTACTGTTTTCAGAATTTCCGCAGTACGTTTAATAATTAAAATAAGTTCGTCTAGCTCATAAAAACGCAATCTTTGTATCAGTCCAAAGCGATCGCGCAGAGGCGAAGTAAGTGAACCTACCTTGGTCGTAGCACCAACCAAGGTAAAAGGCGGTAAAGGAATACTGCGGGTTCTAGCTGTCTGTCCCTTGCCAATAGTAATATCGAGACGATAATCTTCCATGGCAGAATAGAGTAATTCTTCGGTGATGCGGTTGAGACGATGAATTTCATCAATAAACAAAACATCCCCAGGTTTAAGATTAACAAGTAAGCCCGTAATATCTCTTGGGCGTTCTAAGGAAGGACCCGCAGTTATTTTACAATTAACTCCCATTTCACTAGCTAAAATCAGGGACATAGTAGTTTTACCCAGTCCAGGAGGGCCATATAAAAGTAAATGGTCTAAAGGTTCTTTTCTCCCTTGTGCTGCTGCTATAGCAATATTCAGGATTCCTTTTAACTCTTTTTGTCCGATATAGTCAGCTAACCGCTGAGGGCGAATTTGCTCTTCACTATTTTCTATTTCTTCTCTTGTAGTTTCGGGAGAAAGCAGATAGTTTTGTTCTTCAGCGAGTTGGCGATCGAGTTTACTCGATTTGGCTCTAGATTTATTGACAGCTTTAGTCTTGGGAAAAGCTCGATCTTGAGAAGAATGATCCTTTTTGCTTGTCGAATTATTAAGTTGAGAATTTCTTTTAATTGCCATTTCGGCGCAGTGTGACGTTACTTGCTATCTATGTCTAGACATTATAAACAATATTTGTCGACAAACCCGATGCACTAAAACTATAAAGTAATAATTTATCTTCGTGAGCGGGAAGACCCACGCCTACTTAGATAGAAGAGGCGATGGGTGAAGCGCGAACTTAACACTAAGCAGGACGATTTTGCTCTTGAACGTACTTTTTTAACACATCTACAGTAACACCGCCACAAGAAGAGATAAAATAGCTGCTAGACCAAAGAGCATCTTTCCAGTAGAATTGCGAAAATCTATCGGGAAATTCGTTTTTTAAATAACGACTACTGACAGTTTTAAGGTTGTTAACTAATTTGCTCAACTGTATTTGAGGTGTGTACTGAAAAAGTAAATGCAAATGATCTTTTTCGCCATTAATTTCAATGCATCGGCAATTCCATTTTGCTAACAAGTCTTTAATTATTTCTTCAAGCCTAAGCAACATTTCATGGTTAAATAAGGGTCGTCTATATTTTGGTACTAACACTAAATGGGCTTTAAGAGATGAGACGCTTCTAGCACTTGATATTAAATCATTATATTTTTTTGACACTAAGCTTAAAGATTGTGATACACTGATTTAAGTTTAGATGTTTAATTAGTCATGAAGCAAGCATTTCAATACAAATTGCTGCCCAACACTAAGCAACGTCAAGAAATTGATAGGTGGTTAGATATGCTTCGGGCGCAATATAATTATTTGCTTGCCGATAGGTTCAACTGGTGGAAATATAATCGCTCTGATTGTGTAATTGCTCAAGGAGAGTTCTGCCAAATCGCTTGTAGTATAGGCAGTCAAGTTTTGAGAAATAATCCAGATTGGCAGTCTCAATCAGCTTCACTTCCTCAGCTAAAAAAAGATCGACCTTGGTATAAAGATATTTATTCTCAAGTACTTCAAGACTGTGTCAAACGAGTCAAAAAAGCTATGAATAGATATATTCAAGGCGATAGTAAAGGTAAGCGTAGTGGTAAACCTCGCTTTAAAAGCAAGAATCGTTACCGCACTTTTACTTACCCACAAGCCAAAAATGATTGGCTAGCTGGAAATAAAATTAAGCTACCTTCGTTGGGACTAATTAAGTATATTTGTCATCGACCAATTCAAGAAGGGTTTCAAGTAAAAACTGCTTCTGTTACCAAAAAGGCTGATGGTTATTATTTAACACTAATTGTTGAAGATAAATCTGTTCCCGATTTTGAACCCGATATTGTTCCAACTGAAGACAATTCTCTTGCCATTGATTTGGGCTTAGAAAAATTATATTTTGATAGTAATGGTAAGTATATTTTACCACAAAAACATCTAAGAAAATCTGAAGAAAAACTAGCCAAGCTACAACGCAAACTAGCTGATACCAATCGGAGTAGAAAGCGCACCGCCCACGGCGAGGTTTCCTCGCCATGTGGACGGAGCAAGAAGGCGAAAAAACTTATACAACGAGCAATAGCTAAGTTGCATCAAAAGATAGCCAGGCAAAGAGAACAATGGCATCATGAAGAAGCGAAAAAACTCTGCTCATATGCAAGTGTAATCTTCATTGAAGATTTAAAAATAGCTAATTTGCGACGGAAAAACAAATCCAAGAAAGTTGACAATAAATACGTAGAAAATGGTCAAAGCCGTAAAGCAGGATTAAACAAAAGTTTTAGTGATTGCGCTCTTGCTCAGTTTGTCAAGATTCTTGAACATCAAGCCCAAAAATTAGGCAGTAAAATCATTAAAGTCAATCCTCAAAATACCAGTCAATATTGTTGGAATTGTCTCAACAAAGTGCCTAAATCCCTATCTGATAGATGGCATAATTGTGAATATTGTCATGAATCAATAGACCGCGATTTCAACAGTAGCTTGCTACTTAAAAAAGTGGGGTTGGGTGTCGTCTCACTATAAAACGCTCAAGGATTTTTATCTTTGAGAAGCCCACGCCTACTCGTAGAGAGGCGATGGGAGTACATCACATATAGTAGATAACTTATTTTGATTTACTTAGTTTTTCTCAATTACTATAAGTTAGATCGAGACTAAGCTATGCACAAGCTATATTTAAGTCGGATTTAGAATTGAGATTGGGCATTAAATGTTGTTTTTCTTTGCTCGATCGATTGGTAATTAAATCTTGGGCTAAACCAAGAACTTCTTCCTCATCTATTGGTTTGCTAATGAAAGCGGAAGCACCGACCATTTTGGCACGCATTCTGTCAATAATTCCATCTTTACCCGTTAAAATAACCACGGGAATATTTTTAAGTTTAGAAACTCGTCTAATTTGGGTACAAACTTCATAACCGTTCATAATGGGCATTCCAATATCCAAGAAAATTAGATCGGGAGTTTTGGTAATTAAAGTAGGAATTGCTTGAATAGCTTCATTGATGTCGACAAAATCATAATTTGCTTTAGACAAAATTTCTTTCATAATTTGACACACTTGCTTACTATCATCTATGCAAACAACTAAGGGGCGATTTTTAGCAGATTTTCGAGCTTTTGTTCTTGGTTTTTGGATCGATATAGAATTGGGAAGTGAGATATCTGACACTTCAATTAAGCCGATGATTCCTTGATGGATATAGGAAGAAATAGAACGAATTAGTAACAATATATCTTTGTGCATTTTAAAGGCTAGATCCCGTAAAGTACGTTTTTCATTAATAAAATGAATAAAGTTTTCATAGACAGAAGGTGCAACTATTTTTCTAAGAGTCTCTTTTTTTCTGATAACGGGAACGAAATTAGGTGACCAAAACTCAAATCCAGCTTCTACCCAATTCACCCAATCTTGATGGCTTTGTTTTAGTACATATTCTATATTTACTAAGGTTAATGCTTCATTAAGATTAAAGTGTAATCCAGATCCATCACTTTCAGCTTCAATAGTATAATTTAGAGAACCAAAATTTTCTTGCTGAAAAATATCAAATAAAGCATCTTTAATTTGTCCCTTAATAATTTCGATCGCTTGCTCTCTTTGTAGTAATTTCATCTTGCACAAAGAAACAAGAAGATGATAAGTATGACATTCAAATGATTTTAAATGATTTTGGTCTATTTCTATTTCTATGTTGTTAATGTCTAAGGTTGGGCAGTATTTACGTAAATGTCTTGCCCAGGATCTATTGCCATGATGACCACTTTCGCAGCAAACTAATCTACCAAGATAAAAATACAAAATCCAGGAAAATTTAGCAGAAGATTTGATGGCTATTTTTCCGCTAAATTCTCTTTTTTTGAGATACAGTAATTGCTCCATGAGTTTGCCTTTTACTGTGGTAGATGCTTGGGAGTTATTTACTTGAATCATAGGGATAATTTATTAGAGCGAATCTGTTTTTTATAATTATTTTTTATCTTGTTACCAAGGTAAATAGCCTAGGTGAAAAGAGTGGGGATAAAATCGGGAAGAAATCGGGAAGTTAGCAATTTAATATTTATTAATATAAGGCGCGATCGCGATCGCATTTAAACGAAAATCTTTAGGCGAAGATCGAGATAAAAACTATTTCACTGCTCGATTTAATAGCACTCCCGAGTTTCAAATGCACGAACATAATTTTTTAACTGAAAATATTTTGACTAACAAAGTAGAGACAAATTCCCCGACAGCAGCAGCTAATTCGACACAGTGCCTCCTTTTGGGGGATAGTCAGATTTGTGGAGAAGCCATAGAGCATTTTTGGTTATTTTCAATTGATTTATTTTGTATTGCTGGCTTTGACGGCTATTTTAAATGGATCAATCCAGCTTGGGCAAAAACTTTTGGCTATACGGATGCTGACCTATTGGCCAAACCTTATTTAGAATTTGTTCATCCTGAAGATCGCGCTGCTACCATCGCCGAAGCAGAAAAACTTAAAGCAGGTTGTCAAACGATAGAGTTTCACAATCGTTATTGTTGTAAAGACGGCTCTTATCGCTGGTTGAGTTGGAATGTAACTGTAGATCCTCAAAAACAGCTAATTTATTGTATTGCTCGCGATATTACTGCAAACAAGCACAAAGAAGATAAGTTTATTCATACTCGCTGCTTTACCAGCGATGTTACAGAGCGTAAACAATTAGAACAGCAACTAAAACGATCTATCGCCCATTTATCTAATCTTAAATTAGCTCTCGATCGATCGGCGATCGTAGCAATTACAGACCGACAGGGGATCATTACAGAAGTAAACGATCGTTTCTGTCAGTTATCTAAATATTCCCGCGAAGAATTGCTCGGTCAAGATCATCGCCCAATCAATTCTGGCTACCATCCCAAAAGCTTTTTTCAGGATTTGTGGTCTACTATTGCCAGTGGGAATGTGTGGAAGGGAGAAATTAAAAACCGCGCTAAGGATGGTAGTTACTATTGGGTAGATACTACTATCGTGCCTTTTTTAGACGATCGAGGTCAACCTTGGCAATATTTAGCAATTCGCTTCGATATTACCTCCCTCAAACAGGTTGAAGAAGCATTAAAGCAAAACGAAGAACGCTGGCAATTAGCACTACAAGGTAATAAAGATGGCATTTGGGACTGGAACGTTAAAACTAATGAGGTATTTTTTTCTCCTCGTTGGAAAGAAATGTTGGGATATGAAGATCGTGAAATTAGCAATCATCTCGATGAGTGGTCGAAACGAGTACATCCCGACGATTTAGAAACTGCCTTACAAGATGTTCAAAATCATCTTGCTCGGAAAACCGATTACTATGTCAACGAACACCGCCTCAAATGCAAAGATGGCAGCTACAAGTGGATTCTAGACCGAGGCAAAGCCCGAGAGAAAACCTGGACAAAGATGGACAGTCTTCCCTAGCTTAAGGATTTGGGAGTCTTATTTTTTCGTCCTTGTGAGGACAAAATCCTCATTTTTTAGTATTTTTGTACTGAAAAATGAGCCGA
>JBFRWK010000190.1:0-17976 GCA_051439545.1 Xenococcaceae cyanobacterium
CTATTCCTACGCCTATCGCTCAAAAAAATCATAGATCTTTACTCCCACCCGATGCAAAGGTAGCAGTATCTTCTAAAAATCCCCTGATTTCGTCATAAATCTTTACTTCAAAAGAGCCGCACCCAAACAATTTTGCCTAGGCACTCAGTTTGCTTCTCAAACTAAATTTTGTAATCTTACCAGCTTTTTCTGAAAAATTAAGCCGATACTATGTAAAGTGAGTGTAATGAGTCTCTAAATTTAATCCATGACAACTCTGCTGGTAAAAAACATCCATACCCTAGTAACTATGGACGATCGAAAAAGAGAAATTCGTCATGGTGCATTGTTCATCCGAGATAATGTTATCGAACAAGTAGGCACAACCACAGAGTTACCAGATACTGCCGATGAGATATTAGACTTAGATGATAAACACATAGTTTTACCTGGTTTAGTCAACACCCACCACCATTTTTTTCAAACCTTAACTCGCCTTACACCAGCAGGACAAAATGGCGACTTATTTCAGTGGCTCACTGCCCATTATCAACTATGGTCTAATCTTACCGCAGAGGGAATGTATTATAGTTCCCAAATGGCAGCAGCCGAACTAATTTTATCTGGTTGTACCACTGCCAGCGATCATCATTACTTATATCCTAATAACTGTACTCTAGACGAACAAATCCGTGCTGTAGGAGATATTGGTTTACGTTTCCATGCTAGTCGTGGCAGCATGAGTGTGGGAGAAAGTAAAGGCGGTTTACCACCAGATTCTTTAGTAGAAACAGAAAACTATATTCTCAAAGATTCTCAAAGATTAATCGAAGCATATCACGATAACTCGCGTTATTCGATGCTGAAGATCGTCCTTGCCCCTTGTTCGCCTTTTTCCGTCTCTGTCGATCTGATGAAAGAATCGGCTGCTATGGCAAGGTCTTATGATGGGGTAAGATTACATACCCATTTGGCAGAAAATAAAGGGGATGTAGAATACAGTTTATCTAAATTTAATTTAATTCCAGGAGACTATGCCGAGTCTGTTGGTTGGTTGGGTAATGATGTCTGGCACGCCCATTGTGTCAAATTGAGCGATCGATCTATTACTAAATTCGGTCAAACTGGTACTGGTGTGGCTCATTGTCCTTGTAGTAATATGCGCCTAGCTAGTGGGATCGCACCTATTCGGAAAATGCTTAATTCCAATGTTCCCGTAGGTTTGGGTGTGGATGGGGCTGCTTCTAATGATGCTACTAATTTATTCCACGAAGCCCGTCAAGCTTTTTTACTCGCCCGCGTCAGAGATGAAGATGCTTCTACGATGACTGCCCGCGATGCTTTAGAATTAGCTACAAGAGGAGGAGCAAAAGTTTTAGGTAGAGATGATATCGGTTATCTTGCTCCTGGTATGGCAGCAGATTTTATTGCAATTAATATAGATAAACCTAGTTTTGTAGGAGCGCATCAGGATTTTGTAGCTGCACTTATTTTTTGTCAAACTGATTATGTAGATTACAGTTTTGTTAATGGTAAAAAGATTGTCGATCGAGGTAATTTGACTACTGTGGATTTAGAAAAGTTAATGGAAAAAAGCAGGCAAGCAGCTTTAAATTTAGTTACTAAAGATAGCTAAAATTTCGATTTCAGACAAGATAATGTCCGCAGATAAATGCTGATGATATTCGAGCGAAAATTTGCTCTATTTTAGATATGTTTAAAGTTAAGTAAAAAAAGCGATCGACCCAGTTTTACCTTTTACTACCCGTAAATAATCTTGAGGTGTCAACATAATCAAAGTACCGCGTATTCCCGCCGAAACTATAATAAAATCGAAAACTTCAATGGTTTCATCCACATAAACGGGATAATCTTTTTTACTAGCTATGGCTGTTACTCCACCCCGAATATATCCTGTCAGTGATTTTAAGTTTTTCATGGCAATCATTTCTATTTTGCGATCGCCTGTTAATTTTGCTAGTGCTTTTAGGTTTAATTGAGTATTACTAGGAATAACTGCAAAATAAATATTATCAAAGTTACTCCGCACTACTAAAGTTTTAAATACTTGTTCTGGTAAGAGATTTAGTTTTTGCGCGGTACTTTCTGCTGTTAAATCTTCTATATCGACTTCATAATCGAGTAATTTATAGTTAATCCCCAAAGTATCGAGAAGACGAACTGCATTAGTTTTTACCATAGGTTTTCCGAATACAATAATTATCTTAATTCTCTAAAGATTGTAGGTATTTATTAATCTTTATTGGTTAGTTTTTTAATTATTTAGGCTTTGCTAGGCTCGTTATATCCTCTATTCGTTAAATATTCTATTAATTTCGGCGTTACTAAATTTGTAATATAAAAGTCATAATTAGTCAGTTATTTATCAATAAAAATTATTTAAAAGTTAATAGTCGATCGCCAATAAATAGTAGCTGCGCTCCTTGAAAAATTTTTAAGCTAAATTTTCAATCGATATACTGTATACATTAATACTTTTATGCCTAGCAAATAATGATAATTTTGCTTGCTATACCTTAGATAAAATCAATTCTTGTCTACCGAACCTATTTAACTCGTAAATATTTCTCTTGTTTTTAGTTATTAGTCGTTATTAATCACTTATTTCTTGATTTTCAGCAAAAATCTTATATTTATCTAAAAAAGCAAGACTAATTAGAGCGAGTTGATAGCTAATCTAAGCAAGATTTTTTTATTAATAAGTCGATTGTTTTGTGGTGTGGGAGCAATAATGAATTTTGACAAAATTAAACAGTATAACTCTACTTTACAACAAAGTTTTCCTTCAATTAATCATTTATTTTTTTTGTTTTTATCTCTAACTTTATTATCAAATACGGCAATTAAAGCATCTGCTTCAGAAGATTTGATTCTCCTAGATGAATTAAACAATCTAGAGAAGGATAATACCATGTCGCAAATTAATAATGTCGATCGATTGCGAGATGTTTCGCCTACAGATTGGGCATATGAAGCTTTACTTTCTCTAGTCGATCGATATGGTTGTATTGTGGGTTTTCCCGATCGAACTTACTTGGGAAACCAAGCTATTTCTCGTTATGAATTTGCTGCTGGTGTAAATGCTTGTCTGAATCAAATCGAACGACTTATTGCTGCTTCAGAAACAATAAAAAGAGAAGATTTAGAAACAATCCAAAGATTAACCCAAGAATTTGAGGCAGAATTAGCAATTATTGCAGGAAGAGTCGATAATTTAGAAAACCGCACTGCTTTTTTAGAAGAAAATCAATTTTCTACTACTACTAAACTCAGTGGAAGTATTTACTTTAACTTAACAGGTGCTACTGCGGGCGATGATGTATTGTTAGAGACGAGTAGTCTAAATGCACCCGCTTTAACTCTTCGTCGCGCTGGAAGGGATGCCAATAATAATCCTATCGTCAGTACACTCACGGACGATCCTGAAATTACCTTGGGTTACTACGCCTGGATCGACTTTAATACCTCTTTTACTGGCAAAGATAAACTAGTAACTCAGTTAGTAGCGGGTAATAGTATTTCTCCTGCCAATAGTTTTGTCTCCGCAGGACTCTATAATACTTTTGGTGTACCTTTTACCGATCAAACAGGTGCGCCGACGGCAGATGATGTAGCTATCAGGGAACTATTTTATGATTTTCCTATTGGCGAAAAATTACGAGTTATAGTAGGGCCTAGAGTTAACTGGTATCGCTATTTTGATAACAATGCCTATACTTTTTTCCTAACAGGAGCTAGTAGCTTTAATTCTAGTGGTGGTACGCTAGTTAACGCGATCGATCGCGGTTCGGGAGCGATTGTAACTTGGGATATTAACGATCTGCTAACGTTTAAAGTCGGTTATTTGGGGGAAAACACCGAATTTTTACCCGCTGCTTTTTTTAATACTTCTTCCGATCCCAATAAAGGTTTATTTAGTGCTACCCAAACTCTTACTGCCGAACTAGATTTAGCGATCGCCGAGCGTGCTAATATTCGTCTACTCTACACTCGCTCTACCCTGGATAATAATGTGCCGATCGTCGATGCAGAAGGCAATATTACTGGTTTTGGCGTTGGTGGTGCAACAGGAGAACCAGTTTATGGAGTTGCCGATGACGGTTTTGGTGGGACAATTGGAGATGCACCAGCTAATACTTTTGCCGTTAACTTTGATTGGTCTATCTTAGACTGGTTGGGTGTTTTCGGACGTTACAGCTATGGCAATACAGAAATTTATCCCCGCAACCCAGATAGAGAAGACGGAGAAATTAACGCTCAATCTTTTCAAATTGGTTTGGGATTTCCCGACTTGGGCAAAGAAGGCGCATTAGGCACGGTTTCTTTTGTCGTTCCTTTTGATGTTCTTGATGGGGAAGAATTTCTAGTTTCTGGCGCAGGAGATGGAGGTACACAATACGATTTTGAAGCTACTTACTACTATCCAATTAATAGTAATATTGCCCTTGTCCCTGCATTTTATTTAATTGTTAATCCTAACAATTTTGAAGATAATCCAAATATCTATGTTGGTAACTTGCGAATGCAGTTTAGATTTTAATTAATACTAAATCCAGTCTAGATACAATACTCAAAGGCTACGCGGAAGTAATAAGTAATAAGTAAGGATTTATAGGCTGTTCAACGATTTCAACTGGTAGGTTTGGTAGGTTTATTTACGCCCACATCTACTAATATTGATTCGGTGATTACTTACTACTCACTACTCACTACTCACTACTCAATTTTTTAGTAACCGATTGCCGACAGGATTTAGTTAGCCCAGACAGCAGACAACCCTAAAAGCTAGATAACGATTAAACCTGTAACCGCAACCCAGCTTTCAGGGTTGTTATGTTTTGAAATATTATGTTGGAATTGTAATTTTGATAAGTCAAACCCTCGAATAGGATTGAACTTACTATTCTGCGGTTGCTAACTCTGTACTTCCACGAACACGACGACGAGTAAGACTATTAAACAGCATTTGCCCGATCGCCTTGATCAAATTACCTTCTAATTCTTGGAATAATTTCATATTCATCCCAAAAGCATCATTGGCTTCGTCAACAATTTTTTCGGCAGTTGACTCGTCGATAGGTAATTCGTTTAAAGACTGACGATACTTATTTTTAAAAGCTTTCTCATCGGTAATCTCGGGAAATTCATAGAAAGCTGTACCTCCTCCATCACTAAGGTTCATCGCTTTTTGGGCAATTTTCTTGAGAATTTGTCCTCCAGATAAATCTCCTATGTAGCGAGTATAAGAATGAGCTACCAATAATTCTGGTTGAGATTTAGCTACTTCCCTAATCCTGTCTACATAAGCTTTCCCAGCAGGAGAGATAGAAATTTCTTCGCGCCAATTAGAACCAAAATAAAAGCGTAAATCTTCTTCTAAAGTTTGTTGGCGATGCAACTGAGGAAAATAGATTTTAGAAACGACAGGATGATCCCGCAATCTTTCTATTTCTTCTTCCATCGCCGAATAAACAAAGTAAAAATTCATTACTAATTTGCGATAGGATTTTTTTTCGACAACGCCTTTGAGAAAACATTTTACAAAACCCATATTTTCTGCCATGCTATGAGACTTTTTTGTCCCCTCTCGCAACATAGTAGCTAAATTGACACTCATGTTAATTTCCTTGTTTCTAAAGTTTGACTATTGATGTATTAATCGTTACAAAAAATTGAAAATCCGTCTAATTTGCTAGATTAAACTGATATAACACTAATTTTCATTAAGAATTTTTACGTCAATAGATGAAAACTTAGAAACAGCAAAGATAAGAGCGTTTTTAACAAGCGTAATATTCCAATTAATCTATGTTAAGTTTATTGTATTTAGGCGATCGACTAGTTAACATTTAGTTAATATTTTGTAGCAACTTGCCAGAAAAACCAGATTAATAAATTTGTGTGATAATGGAAGCTCAATTATTACGTAAAAACCATTAGTTAAACTAAAGCCATAGACAAAAATCTTTTATTAACTGTAGAGTATACCTATTTGTTACAACTCCATGAGCATTATTGCTTATAATCAGTAAAAGATTTTACTTTAGAACTAATACTTATTAGTTTACATTTTACAAAATAAAATAGATACTACTATATAGTCATGCCTCGAATACTTGTAATTGATGACGACCCCGCAATCTCTGAGCTAGTCTCTATAAACCTGGAAATGGCTGGCTATGATGTTAATCAAGCAGAAGATGGTATAAAAGGTCAAGCTCTAGCGGTACAACTACAACCAGATTTAATCATGTTAGACCTGATGCTTCCTAAAGTTGATGGCTTTACCGTTTGTCAGCGATTACGTCGTGATGAGCGAACTTCTGATATCCCTGTTTTGATGCTCACTGCTCTAGGACAAACCCAAGACAAGGTAGAAGGATTTAACGCTGGTGCTGATGACTATCTCACTAAACCTTTTGAGGTAGAAGAAATGCTGGCTAGAGTCAGAGCTTTACTCCGCCGTACAGATCGGATTCCCCAAGCAGCAAAACATTCAGAAATTCTCAATTATGGCCCTTTAACTTTAATTCCCGAAAGATTTGAAGCAATTTGGTTTGAGCAAACAGTAAAGCTAACTCATTTAGAGTTTGAATTACTCCATTGTTTATTGCAGCGTCATGGACAGACTGTTGCTCCCAGCGCAATTCTTAAAGAAGTATGGGGATACGATCCCGATGATGATATTGAAACAATTCGGGTACATATTCGGCATCTGAGAACTAAATTAGAACCAGATCCTCGCCATCCCCGCTATATTAAAACTGTATATGGTGCGGGGTATTGCCTAGAATTGCCTAGTGGCGAAGAACTTAGTTTTGATGTACAACAAGCAGCAGTTTAGCTAAATCCTAAGCTACCAGAGAACTGACTCTATTTGCAAGATTTTTTGAGCGATCGCCTTTATTTCCCAAATTTATCCTTAGGAAACGAAGAATATCGATCTGCTCGCTCTTTTTATGTTGCCGATTACCTCTCTAGACTGATTTAGTGCATTTAGCGCGATGAGCTTGAACTTTGAGATTAAAGGACAAGGACTACCTATTCTCTGTTTACATGGTCATCCTGGTTCTAGTCAAACCATGTCTGTATTTACCAATCATCTACAACAAAAATATCAAACTATTGCTCCCGATCTCAGAGGCTACGGTAATAGTCGTGCTAGGGGTAATTTTGAGATGGGGGATCATTTAGACGATCTTGGCACATTACTCGATCGACTAAAAATAAACAAATGCTTACTATTAGGATGGTCTTTGGGTGGTATCTTGGCTTTAGAACTCGCCCTGAAAAATCCCCAAAGATTTCATGGCTTAATTTTAATTGCTTCTGCTGCCTATCCTCGTAGTAATCATCCTCCCGTAGCCTGGCAAGAGCTACTATATACGGGCATTGGAGGAATTATCAATTATCTTAAACCAGGATGGCAGTGGAATATCGATACTTTTGGTAAAAACTCGCTGTTTCGTTATCTAATTTATCAACAGACCCCAACTGCTTACCAATATTTAGCTAAAGAAGGTGTAGCTGCTTATTTGAAGACATCTAAGGCTGCAAATCAAGCAATAACCAAGGCGATTACGCGAGGATACAATCGCCAAGAAGATCTTAAAAATCTCGATCTTCCCTCTCTAGTTTTAGCTGGAGCAGAAGATAAGCATATTACTGCTATCTCTAGTCGGGAAACGGCTCAGAAACTTCAGAATTGTCAGTGGAAATGCTACGATAGCACGGCACATCTATTTCCTTGGGAAATTCCAACTCAAGTATTAGCAGATATCGATCGCTGGTTAGAAGAAAAAATATCGAACTGCCCCCCAAAGAAAAATAGCTAAAACCAACAACTCAAGCTGTTGGTTTTGCCTTTAATTTATATAATTCAAATTATTCTTAAACTCGATTATTAATACTGAGTACCCAAAATTGGCACTGGTTTAAAGGTCATATTATCTTCACTTTCATCAAATATAGTTAGTTGTTTTGGTTTACAACGTTTGACGCTTGTCTTTATTCCTTGAGCTTCTTCCCCTTTCAAATCCTCAACATAGCCAGTTTGAGCGAAAATAGCTTCTTGCTTACTCAAAAAAGGGCCAAAATAGTATGTGCAACGGGGAGTCTCTGTTGTAATTTCTATCCAGTAGGCTAATCCAAGATAATCGAGTATTTGGGTTAAAAGTTTTTTCATGATTTTTTTCCTTGCTACTAAATTCGATCGCAATTTTTATTAAAGTGGTTGCTCTAAGGTTTTTTATGTTTATTTACAATTTTCTTGATAAAGAGCATAAAAATTAGGTAAGGTCTGCAACTAATTTTGAGTAGAAGCTATAGATGCTGACTTAGAGTGTAATGCTTGTCCAAATTGTCTTTGGCGACTAATCTCGTAAAGAGCTATCCCTGTGGCTACAGAAGCATTGAGACTAGGAGTTTTTCCTAAAAGTGGAATAGAAACTAGCTCATCACAGCATTTTTGCGTTAACAGACCGATACCTTTGCCTTCAGAGCCTACAACTAATCCTATCGCACCCTGAAAATCAATTGTGTGTAATAGTTTACTAGCAGTAGCGGTTGTGCCATAAATCCAAAATCCCGCTTGTTTGAGTTGGTCGATCGCCTGACTCAAATTTACTACCCTAGCGATAGGAAGATGCTCTAAAGCTCCCGCAGCTACTTTCATCACTGTGGAAGTAACCCCTGACGCTCTTCTCTGGGGGATCGCTAAACCCTGCATCCCCAAAGCTTCGGCTGTACGAATAATTGCACCCAAATTTTGCGGGTCTTCGATCCCATCGGCAATTAGAATTACAGGGGATGGAGTTTGAGCTTTTGCTGTTTCGATCAACTCGGCTAATTGCCAATAGACATAGGGAGCAGTTTGGGCTGCGATCCCCTGATGATTACCCCGTGAGGTAAGTAGATCGAGACGGTGAATGCCCACTTCATCAATGACTGTCCCTTTCTCCTTAGCAGTTTGTAGTAAGGAATAAAATTGTGGAGCATAGCGTAATTTGCTAGTAATCCAAATTTTATTTATTTGGCGATCGCTCTTTAGGGCTGCAATTACCGAATGGCGACCATAAATTAGGTCTGGATTTTCTTGATCTTCAGTTGTTTCTGTCGATTGTTTAGCAGTAGCAGGAAGAGAAATTTTTTTGGTTTGTGGCTTAGGCGATTGACGCGGTTTTCGCCTTTTCTTACTTTTGTCAGAATTATATGAGTTTTTCATGTTTATCGGTCTGACCGAATAGTTAAACAATTATTTAAACAAATAGAATTGCCATCGCTTTATCGAACTTTACTGGCGATCGACAATCGATTGTTTCATCTCCCAGCTAAATGAGTGAGCTTGAGTTATCGAGATCTTTTAAGATTAAATCTAATTTAATAAATAATTCTTCTAATCTTTGGGGATCGGTTAAATAGAGATAACCGATTAAAGTTTCTAAGCTGGTAGCTTGTTGATAAATTTGTGGTGCTAAACGTCGAGGTTTCCCCTTCGCAGCATTACGCCCACGACGCAATATTTCTTTTTCGTCATGAGTTAAGTAGGGTTGAAGAATTTTTAAAAAACTTGCTTGAGCTTCGGCTCTTACCTTAGCCACGACTCGATCGTGATAATCAACTATTTTTTTAGGTGGAAGTAAATAGTAAAGACGAAAATATAGTTCGTAAACTACATCCCCCAGATACGCTAAGGCATTGGGTGACAACTGCTCTACAAAAGCAGCAGCATCCATTTTGGACGAGTTAAGAGCAAATTTAACTCTGGCAAAAGGTTGAGCCGAGCCGATTGACTTATGAGGAAATTTCTGGTTTTTTTCTGGCAAATTCACGCCGACGACGTTATGTTTGAATATTTTCCAGGGCAGTTTCTACAGAAGGCTGAAGAGAAAGGAATTTCTCTAAACGAACTAATTTAACTGTCTGAGTTACACGAGCATTAGTGACTATTTGCAGGTTACCACCTCCAGTCTGTGCTTGTTTGGCAAGCCTAACTAAAGCTCCTAAACCAGAACTATCAATAAAGTCAATCTGAGAAAGAACTAAAATTACGTTTTTGGGTCCATCATCAATACAATTTCCTAATACTTTACGGAAAGTAGGTTCAGAAAAGGCATCTAATAATCCTGTAAGACGAAAGATTTGATAATTTTTCCTGACTTCACGAGTGCCTCTTAAACTAACTGTCAGGTTTAGCTGTTCGGGAATGGTTTTCTCCTCAACTCGATGATAATTTTGTCAATGGTACAGTATAGCTCACTTTTTAGTGAGATTGTCGATCTCTTGCCGTAATTTTAAGATAAAACTTGACAAAAACAACAAAAATAATTCTTAAAAAGACAAAAAAAACCCGCCTTAGCCTAGAAGACGGGGTCAGTAGAGCAAGAGAAAATAAGGTGAATAAAAACTAAGAATATTACAGCTATAAAGAGCTAACTGCTTTTTTATACTCTAAAATAGTACTATTATCAAATTTTCTTTACATTAGTGTAAATACTGAAGTTTTTCACTAAGTTAATTTGATGTAGTTGCTTACACTTAGGTTATTTTGATGATGAGTGAGATAGAGAAAAATAAGAAGCATGACTAATTTGGTCAATAAGATAATCAAATATCCAACGCTAAAAAATAACCTATTGGGTTACTTATTTTGGTTCGGACTATCTTTATTTATTGTTGTTGGGTTAATATTGCCCGTATTTTCGCAGCAGCCAGTCGAGATTAAAACCCTAATGCGGGCTGATGAGGCGCAAACATGGCAACCTTTTGTCGAGCAATTCGATCGACAGCATCCAGATATCAATTTAGAAGTAATTGAAGCCCCTAGTGATAGTAACCAAGTAGAAGACCTTTATACTGCCTCCTTTTTACTGGGTAATTCTCCTTACGACATAGTTTATATGGATATTGTCTGGACTGCGAAATTTGCAGCAGCAGGCTGGTTACTAGATGTAACAGATCGACTATCCGAGCGAGAAATCGAGCAATATTTAACGGGCGATATTCAAGGAGGAATGTATCAGGGAAAACTATATCGCGTTCCTTTTCGCTCTGATGCTGGTATGCTCTACTATCGCGAAGACTTATTAAACCAGGCAGGTTATCAACCCCCCGAAACTTTTGAAGAATTAATCCAAATTTCTCAGGATTTACAACAACAAGGATTAGCTCAATGGGGTTATGTCTGGCAAGGTAAGCAGTATGAAGGTTTAGCTGCTATGTTTGTCGAGATTCTTCAAGGACATAATGCTTTTTGGGTGAATCCAGATACTCTAGAAGTTGGCTTAGATAGTCCAGAAGCGATCGAAGCGGTGAAGTTTTTACGCAGTACGATCGAACAAAACATTTCACCTCCTGGAGTTACCACTTACGCAGAAGAAGAAACTCGTCGTCTATTTGAAAATGGCAAAACAGTTTTTCTGAGAAATTGGCCTTATGTCTATGGTTCGGCTTTAAATTCGCCTATTGCCGGTCAATATGGGATCAAACCAATGGTTCACGAACCAGGGAAAAGTAGTGGTGCTTGTCAGGGAGGATGGGGATTGGGTATTGCTAAAAGTACTAAACACCCCGATGCAGCATGGGAAGTGATTAAATTTTTTAGCAGTGAGAAGATCCAAAGAGAATATGTTTTGGCTACTGGTTATGTGCCTAGTCGTACCTCTTTGTTTAACGATCCCAAAATCGTTGCGAAATACGGTCACTATCCCGAATTGTTATCGGTAGTCCAGAATTCTGCCTTACGCCCTCCAATTTCTCAATATGCTCAAGCTTCTGATATTTTACAGCGTTACCTCAGTGCAGCCCTTACCGACAGGATGAGTCCAGAGGCAGCAATGAAAGCAGCAGCAGCAGAAACCAGAAATCTTTTGGGAAGGTATTAAGATCAATTCTCAAAAGTAATTGTAGACTTGGGTGATGTAAAGGGGTTAGGGAGTAGGGAGTAGGGGTTAGGGAATATAAGGGTTTTACTCTTTTAATCTATAGTAATAAACATTTTCTATCTCCCTAGCTAATGAATGAGAAACGGTATAATAATAACCTGAGTTTGAGAATTGGTATCGATCGTAGAAAACCCAGTCACATCTAATGTAACTGGGTTTAACTATTAATCTAGCGGTGCGACACCAAGGGAGGTTTCTGACGGCGGTCATAAAGTGCTGGGGAAACCCCAGCACACGCCACCTCACCATTGGGAACGCGCACCAAGACGATGACTAGGTTTTGTTTAATTAATCCTCAGAAGAAAATTAGCTATTAGCTTCGCCGATATTAACTTTGACTACTTTATTTTTTTCTTCTTCGGCTTTGGGTAGAGTTAGGTTGAGGATACCGTCTTTATATTCTGCGCTAACATGATCGTTTTGGATGCGTGCGGGTAAAGGAATTACTCTTTGGAACTTGCCATAACGGAATTCGGAACGAGTTGTACCTTTTTCTTCCGATTTAGTTTCCGATTTTCTTTCACCTGCAATCGCGACTCGCTCTGCCATTACTTGAATATCTAAATCTTTGGCTTCCATTCCAGGAACTTCTAGTTTGAGATGAACTGCATCATCTGTTTCGCTAAGTTCGGCAGCAGGAATTTTAGACAAATTGCCCCACTCATCCCAATTATCGGGAGCTAAAGCATCATCAAATAGACGATTTAGTTGGCGTTGCAAGGAACTCATTTCTTGCCAAGGATTGTAACGTACTAAAGCCATAATATGTATCTCCTTTGATTAATAGTTTTTAATTTATAAACCTCGAAACTTTTGTTTTATCTGTTTCGTTATTTTTATCTTAGTAAATAAACCAAAATGATAGTAGTGTGGCTTACAACACAATTACAGTCGGGTTTTCTGCCCGAACAAATATTTTCGGTAAACCGTAATTATCTTAATTGAATTTGATAGCAATTACTTGATACCTGAGAAGTTTATGATTAATTGAGTCCGATTACTTTTTACTCCAAGAAAAACGAAAAGTAGTACCTTTCCCTATTTCAGAATCTAATTCGATTTTTCCCCCTTGACTCTCGACTATCTTTTTGACAATAGATAGACCGATTCCTGTATTTTCATTGTTATCGCGACTCGATAAAGTTTGAAAAATACCAAATATGCGCTCTTGATGTTCGGGGGCAATCCCAGCACCATCATCAGTTACCGAAAAATAATAAAATTCTCGATCTTCTGTAGCGGAGATCTCGATCTTTCCTGACTGACTGTAGTGATGTTTGATGGCATTACTAATTAAATTAGTAAAAACCTGCTCTAAAGCTACTTTTTGAGTAGTTAGAGTGGGCATAAACTCACCAATAGTTATGGCAAATTTTGGTGGTGGTGCTAGAGAATCGATTATATCCACGAGTAAATCTTTAACTGAAAACATTTCAGGTGGCGTTTTTTCTCGTCCTATCCGCGAATATTCCAGCAAAGATTTAATAAACATTTGCATTCTACTAACCCGACTCTTCAATAATTCAAAATTGTGTCTGGTATCGTCGTCGAGTTTATCTTCTAAGTCTTCTTCAATCCATTCTGAAAGATTATGAATTGCTCGCAGGGGTGCTTTGAGATCGTGGGAGACGACATAGGTAAATTCGTCCAGTTCTCGATTGCGTTTTCTTAGTAAAGAAGTTGTGTGTTCTAAATCCTGGTTAATGCTAATTAATTGTTCTTGTTGCTGCTTTGATAAAGCTTCTGCTTTTTTGCGTTCGGTAATGTCAATAATCGTGCCAAAATAACCAATACGCTTTTGGCGATCGCTATAGATGGCTACTGCTCTTCCAGAAACCCAGGTTACTTTACCGTTAGGAGCGCGAAAGCGATATTCTGAAACAAATTCTTTTCCCGATCGAGCAGCTTCGTACCATTCATGGTCAACTCTGACTCGGTCTTCGGGATGTAAAGCATTGCTCCAACCTTGACCCATCGCTTCTGCTACGGAAAGTCCAGTAATCTCTAACCAGCGGGGATTGACATATAAACAGTCTCCTTGGCAATCGGTTTGAAAAATACCTACGGGTGCTTGAGTTACCAAAACTCGAAACGTAGCTCCACTTTGTTCGAGAGCTTGTTTGATCTGGATGCGTTCGCTAATGTCGCGCCAAACAGCAACAAAACCATCTTCTAGCTTGTTAATTCTAATTTCAAAAACTTTAGCTATATTGTCTCGCTCCTGAGATTTTAAGGGTAGGAAATATTCTGTCGAGATAGCTTTGCCCTTTTCTACAACCTGACAGCAGAGAGAGAATAAATCCGCTTGGGAATCGAAGATCTTTTTGGGGCAAATCTCCGATGCAGGTTGCTGCTGGCAATGGAATAAATTACTTTGATAAGCAGATTCATTGAGATAATCGGGTCTAAAACCAGTAATTTTCCCATCTCGATCGCGAATACTGGTATAAATACCAAAACAGTCGAGCATACTCTCGACAGAAATACGAAATCTCTGTTCATTACGTTGAGCTAACTGTTGCAAAATAGTTTAATTATTTTAACAATATTAAAAAAATATTAAAATAATTCTCGTGCATATTTATACCATTCATCGAAAATAGCTAGATATGTACGGCAAATTTATTTCTTCTTATTAATTAGGGCTTATCGAACTAGGTAACTCTACAGTCTTAAACCAATATTCTAGAAAAGTTTGTACTAATCGATCTAAGCGGTTGGTATTCATTGGTTTAACAATATAGCCACTGATACCTTGACGATAACAAGCATTGATATCCCTTGGATTAGAGGAAGTAGAAAAAATTACTACAGGAATTGTTTGTAAATCTCGATCTTGTTTTAATTCTGCTAAGACTTCTCTGCCATCTGTCCCAGGTAAGTTTAAATCTAAAACAATTAAAGAAGGGCGGGGTGCAAGAGATTCATCTTCGTATTCTCCTTCGTGATATAGAAAATCTAATGCTTCTTCACCATCTTCGCAGCGATAGATAGGATTAGGAATTTGCGCTTTGTTCATCATTCGAGTCAAAGCGGTAAAATCTTCGTCGCTATCTTCAATAATTAGTAATGGTTGTTGTTTTTTTTCTTTCATTTAATCATATTCACTGCAAAGTAAAGTAAAAGGTACTACCTTCTTTATAGACAGATTTTACCCAAATTTCGCCACCATGTCTTTCGACGATTTTTTTCGCAATAGTTAAACCCGCACCAGTACCGCCACCATATTTTTTTTGACCGTGTAGCCGTTTAAAAATACGGAAGATAGATTCTAAATGTCTTTCCCGAATACCAATACCATTATCGCGGACATAAAAAATAGTTTTTGCTGGAGTATTTTCAGGGTATTCTAACATTTTCTGGATGAAAACAGGGTCATCATCGTCTAAGTACCCAATTTCAATAATTTTTTCGGCTTTTTGGTTGTATTTAATCCCGTTACTAATTAAATTAGTAAATAGTTCGTTAACTTGAGTGCGATCGCAATTGACTGTAGGTAAGGAACGAGGAATCTTAAACTCTACCTGGGTATCCCTAGCACTGGCTTCGATCACATCTAAAACTCCAGCAACGAGATTGTTAAGATCTACAGGACGCACTTGTAATTCTGCCCTACCCAAACGGGAATAATGAAGTAGGGAGTTAATTAAGTCTTCCATGCGATGAGTTAACCGCATCAGAGTATTGAGTTTATCTATTCCTGCTTCATCGAGAATATTGCCGTAATCTTCAATTAAAAAGCTAGAGTAGTTATAAATACCCCGTAATGGTTCTTTGAGATCGTGGGAAGCAATATAGGCAAAGGAATCTAATTCAACGTTACTGCGGGCTAATTCTTTATTTACCTGGGTGAGTTCATCGGCTTTTCGCAGTACGATACCTACAATAGAACTACGTAATTCTATTGCTGCTTCTACTTCACAAGGTTTCCAAGGTAAAGATTTTCCCGTTACAGTTTCTTGCCATTTGGCAAAAGATTTGCGGGGAGACATTCGCAGCGTGCCATCTTCTTCTATTTCTAATGGTTTATTGGGATTACCACCCCAGTCAACAGTTTGAATTACTTCGGGACGAAACCAAATAATAAAGGTTTTTTGTACCCTAGAAATTAGTAAAGCGAGTAAACCACTGGCAACTGCTTTATTTTCCTCCGCACCAGGATATACTTTCTCTAAAGCATCGGTTTCATAAATCACATCACTTCTAAATTGTGCCTCTAACCAGGGAAGCATTGCTGCAATAAATTCCTTGTCAGGAGTATTGCCAATAGTGGTAATTTCTTCTCCAAAAGATAAAGCTACACCATCTGCACCTACTAAATCTAATAAATGGGTGGGATTTTGAGTTAAACCCGTCTCTAAATCTTCTGCTGCTGAAATAGTTTCCACAAATTGGGATTGAATGGACTTAAGCTTCATCTTGTAATCCAAGTCTTGATTGTCCTCCTTGGCTGCCAATTCAAAAGAAACTACTTGTCCGATAAACTCGCAAACGGTACGAATTTCGTAGGGAACTTTCCTGGGGGTATTATGATGACAGGCAATTAAACCCCAAAGCTGCTTATTTTTGAGTAAAGAGATGGACATCGAAGCAGCAACCCCCATATTGTCTAAATATTCAGTATGTAAAGGAGAGACGCTACGCAGCACAGACATACTCATATTTAGGGGTTGGTTTGTTAGAGGATTTAGCTGAGGAATTAAACCCACTGGTTCGTAGGTAGCATCGGGAATAAGACGTAAGTAATTGAGAGTGTAAAGATATTTGGCTTGTTTGGGAATATCTGTGGCAGGATAGTGTAAACCTAAAAAGGGTTCTAATTCTTCAATAGCAGCTTCTGCAATTACTGTTCCCGCTCCTTCTGTATCAAAACGATACACCATAACTCGATCGAATCCCGTTATCTTTTTTACTTCAGATACGATCGCGTTACAAAGTTCATCTAAAGTATTAGTATTTTGGATCTTGCTAACGGGACTTTTTACTAACTTATAAAAATTGAAAAAATCTACTTCTTTACTAGGCTTACTCGGTTCTAGCTCTAGGATAATTATCTCACCGTTGCGATGAACTATCCCATCAAAAGATAAGGTTTCCCTATCTTTTTCTAGTTTAATTGGTAACGGATTAATATGATCGAAATCTTCCGCCAAACAACGCTGAATTGCGGTTATTTGTTCCTCCCCTAAAAACTCCCTCAACGGCTTATCTAAAAAATCTTGCGGTTCAATACCCAACATCTGAGTTGTATTTAGACTCACCTGCAAAATCTGGTACTCATCTGCCGAAACTGCGAGTAATACCCCATGAGGCTGGATTAGATTAGGAATATGGATCGGTTCGCGATCGCAATTATTCAGATCGACATCCTTTAAATTAGGATCTGTAGTCGCTGCTAAAATCTGAGATACTGAATCTGAAGCCATAAAATAATAGAGAGAATTATTATTTAGGGTTTAAGTATATAATCGAAATCGGTATTTTAACTTATATCGCTAGATAGATTATTGAATACCTTCTTCTTGCTCGTGGTCGCGACCATTTTCTCTAATACTGGGAATATAAATTCCGTCTATAGCCGTACAAAGTTAAGTTAGCGGTGCGCGGGGAGGGGGGTTTAAGAACTAGATAAATCTAGCGAGAAAATTAGACTTAAAACTATTAAAAACCCCCCTTCCACCCCCGCGTCGACGAAAGGACGGGGCTTACAAGTCCGCGAACCTGCGTCGCGGAACAGCCCCTCCGCAAGGGAACGCGCACCAAGACAGGATATATAGGTTATAAGCTCGAAGTAGCAAGTAGCAAGTAGCGAGTAGGGAAAAATTTTAATCTTCAAAGTTTTATAAATTATTGTGCCTACCTACTTACAAAGAATTATTTGATAACCATCTAACCAATACATTATAGATCTGAACTTCCGATTGAGAAAAATGACGAAAGCCTTCATTTAAGGTAGTTGTAGCGATTTTTTGACTACCTGTTACTGGCTACAATTTCTCTCTTAGCTAGACGTGAAGGGGGTTTGAGGGAATTG
>JBFRWK010000191.1:0-2897 GCA_051439545.1 Xenococcaceae cyanobacterium
AAGGGCGTTTTGTTTTGGCTGAGGTCATAATTTCTCGTCTCCGAGCCTAAGCGCACCAACTCTATCTTTAATATTACCTCGATCTTACTTGGCTCTCGGTTTTTTTATCCAATCTGAGGAACAAACTGACCTTTTGTATACTTCCAGGCAACACCATCAGGATCTCGCTCTTGACTCCACTCTTTAAAATCTGGTTGAGAACGCTTGATTCTCAAAAGACGATCTCCACACTTCAACCTCTTCATCAAGGCTCTACCACTGTAGGGGCGATCTTCTACTGGTGCAGTTGGAGTATCCGCAATAAGCAATGCAAATGACTAGGCAACAAAGTTTTGAAAAAAGGGTCAAGTTAGCAAGATAAAATTGTCTAATTGTTCCGATTCTATTAAATAGTTGTAATCCAGAAAATAAAAGACTTACTAGCAATAAGATTAGTTGCTTTAAATAGCAACAAAGCAATCAAATAATTGCAATGATTAAGAAGATTTTAATTATTTGACAGACTAAATCAAACAGTGATAAATTCCAATTAAGCTAAAATGAACTATTCAAAATAAAGCTCAAAATATTAAAACTATCCCTACAAATAAAAAGAAATAAATGAAGAGCGAGAATCAGAGATATCTTAACACACATCAGCAAAAGTTTCTGAACCAATTAGAACAATTAGCAGAACAAGCAGCCTCAGCCCAAGCACAAATAGCCAGTGATGCAGCTAAACATGAATTCAGGGTTAGATTCAATTCAATTTTGCAAGAGAAAATGGCTCTAGCAGCACAAGAAACCTATGCTGAACTGTTGCAAGAAGTACAGGATTTTATTAATCAATTTGCACTGGCTACTTCGACAAGAGTTTTAGATCTAGAGAGTAGTACTGCTAAACGAATCAATGAATTTAAACCAGCAACACCTCAGTTTACTAGCTTCTCAGAGACTTGAGCGCAACAAAGAAGTCAACAATCAAATTTGTTGAAACTAAATGATGTGCAACTCAACTCAGATGCAGATAAACAAGCAGTTCAGAGTTTGGGAATCAATTCAGAATCTGACCGAAAACAAGCTGAAAAAAATAGCAATTTAGATATCAAACAAATCAAAGATAATTTGATTTATAGCAATAGTAACAATGGTCACGTTAGCAACGGAAACTCGGCATCATCTTCAGATTAATAGTTATTGAAAACCTCAAGTGAGGACAAAATAATGGAATTTATACAGTTAGAAACCAATCGACCATTTTCCGCTCATGCACTACGCATTTTAGTTAATTTAAATCCAATTCTAGCTGAGGATGAAACTTTATTACTTTCCTATTACAAAAGAGTTAGAGCAACTTGGTCAAATTCTGCTATTAAGACAGTACAAAAAGCAACAGGTTTGAAATTAACGTCGAAGCTAAATCGTTGCCAATTTGCTATTGAAGCAGCCAAACTTCAGTTGCAATTTATTCAACCAGAAATAGAGTCAAGTAATTATTATCTTGACAGAGAACAATCACCAGTTACTAATTATCAAATAAGCTCGGAGTTGCCTAGCATTACTTCAAATCAAATAGAAGGATTTGAGAAAGAAGAACAGGAACAATTAGATCCCAAAGAACAATTACAAATTGCTCAACAGCAAATCCTTGAATTAGAATCACAATTGAAGGAAAAAGAAGAGCAACTAGAGCAAGAAAAGCAGCAACTAGAGCAATCCAAAAACTTTTCGATGCTACTGCTGGCCAATCGCTTATTACCACCAGGACTACCTCTCAATGGTACAGAAGACAGTCCAGCTATGAGAATTCTTGGTTCTCCCAAAACCTTAACCGAACTAGAAGCCAATTATCGAGAACTGATTAAGCGCGAGCATCCAGACGTATCTCCTTTTGCTGAGTCTGAAGCAATTAATCGATTTGCTTATGTAAGATCGCTGTATAGAATAACTAGGGAGCATTGGCATAGTTTAAAACCCACCGCGACAATTACCAAAGGAATGCTGGAGAACAGAATGAAAGCACCAGTACCCTTTAGCCCTGAGAGTTTCTGGGCTGCATGAGTTCTCGCCATCTCAAGAAAACAACAACTGGTAGTATTATTGTAATCTGCTAAAATAGTTGTCTGGGATAGTAGCCTAAAGAAAGCAGTTAACCATCAGACAAAATGATTCAAGGTAGAACACCAGAAATTACGATTAAGTTCAATTCATTACCAGAGTTACCGACAGAGGGAAAGAAAGTTACCCTGGAAATCCTGTCAGAAAACAATCTGAAGATAAAAGCTGAGCTGAATCGTAAGACCTTGAAAAAACAGGTAGCCAAGATGGAGGAATATTCTAACTGGGTAGGTGCAATGTCAGGGAAAATCAAAAGCATTGCGGAAGGGGGAATAGTCGAGTTGGAATCGGCAGGAATACAAGTATTTGAGGTAAAGGCAAAAGATTCGGTAGGCAAGTCTGCCAG
Source organism: Xenococcaceae cyanobacterium (assembly GCA_051439545.1). Classification (GTDB taxonomy): domain Bacteria; phylum Cyanobacteriota; class Cyanobacteriia; order Cyanobacteriales; family Xenococcaceae; genus JASJDJ01. Next base: position 2,444 of record JBFRWK010000191.1, read on the forward strand.
TCAAGATGGGGGAGCTTCTCAAGCTCAAGGAGTCAGTAAAACTCTTAAAGAAGAACAATCCGAGAAAGAAGCCAAAATCCAAAAATTAATCGCTACTGCTACCAGTCCCAGAGATCAAGCTTTTTATCAAGAGCTGCTTCAAAAGGCTATAGCTGAAAGAACAAATCTGGTAGCAGACTCATCTAAATCGGTTAACCCCCAAAAGCAAAATTTAGCCTCAAAGAAAGAGAACACAGAATCATCTGCTGAAAAAAACCAAACCCCCAAAGCAATATTTCAAGCAGTGGGGGTAATTGAAGGAGAAGTAGAATCGACAAACAATAAGTTAAAACTGTTGACTTCTAGTGGTCAATTTATTATACATACTTATACAAAGCTATAAATAATGTATAAGTATGCGACCCCATGAATTTGCGGAACAAGTAGGAGTATCGGTAGAGACATTGAGAAGATG
>JBFRWK010000192.1:0-24034 GCA_051439545.1 Xenococcaceae cyanobacterium
CCACCATATGTATGGTAGTTTCCATGTATCACGCTCCATATAGTATATAAGTACAATTTAACTCGCTATAGGTAGAGTGTATTTTTGTTCTTTAACACTGTAGATAGTGGGTGCGGAATGTGGGATAAATACTCGATGTCATCATTATTGATGTACTTGGAAAATATGCAGGGGTGCAGGAGAGAGATTAAGACTGTTGCAATGATTCTATTTTGTTCCCTAATTTTCTCCTAGCTAATTCCAGTTTAGCGGGGCCTTTTGTCCAGTTTTGCCAATCCGCACCAACACTACGAACAATTTCCATTGCCCATTCTTCTTCTCCTAGCTGTTTTAATATTTCAACATACTCATAATCTTCTACTCCTTCTCTAATCCATTTAAGTCTCATGGAAGGAACTACTCCTTGTATGCCTACTTTGTCCCCTGGATAGATTAACATTGCTTCCCCTGGAAATGTTTGTCTGTCTTGTATATATACTGTAATTTGATTCCAAGGATCGTCTGTCCATAGATCGGCACGCCAATAGAAAATCCCTGTTATGCCTAAACTTTGACTGATAAAACCGTGGGGAATACGAAAATTGATTGGTTGATAATCGATAAGCCATTTGGGATAGTTTGTTTCTTCTAAATCAGTGGAAAACCCAACTTCGTCCTCTTTGGTTAATACTTTAGTAATTCTTGCTGGTGCTTTAATTATCCAAGTATGTTTCTCAGAGGGCGCGCTATCTCGATCGTTATTTAGTTCTGATTGAGGAATAGTAGCTACTGGCTGTTTTGTTCTTATTTGATGAAAATTGAGTTCCCATTTATCTATTAATTCTTGTAATTCTTGTTCGGAACTAGGATTGATATTTACTCCTGGCATGATCTTATGTTTGAGTAATTCTGCGATCGCAGCTTGCTCATTTTTTTGCTTCCATAACAGGAAAGTAGAGTTAAGGCTAGGTTGTTGGGGTAATTCAAAATTCCAAACTTTTAAGCTAATTTTGCCTTGTCTTTGTCCTCGATCGCTAGTTACTTTGTATGTCCCTGTATATTCACCTGGGGAAGCATCTCGCGGTACAAAGATATCCACCCATACTGGTTGATTGTCTCTAGCTTTTAAATCAAAAGGTACGGCATCTAATTCTGCACCTCTTAAATTTTGTCCCGTATCGGGATCGATAAAGGGAATTAACCCATCAGCATATAATCCCACTCCTAAAGAAGGATTTTCTCTACTTTCTTCGGGACTGGCAGCAGGAACGAATATATAATGTTCTCGGTACAAAGTGATATTGTTTTGAGAAATTACTGTGCCGTCATTTTTCTTTAGGTCTGAAATGAAAACATTAACATTCCTTAAACCCTTTGATGGTGCTTTAATACCAATTTGAAAGGATTCATATTCTCCCCTAGCAGCCATCAATTGAATCTGGGTTTTATTACCAGCAGAAACTTTGGGTGTAATCCTCTCTAAACCCGATACTGCCCAAATTATAGGATCTTGGTAATATTTTGTATTTGCTAATTGGGAAGTATAGATAACAGTTAGAAAACTGATGGAAGCTATGATAAAGATTCTGAAATATAATCTCAACCTTGGGAACTTAATACTCATGACTTAATTATTGTTCGATCGCTTGTTGGTATAGGCTTTGGTATTGGGCGACAACGGAATCTAGAGAGAAGTTATTGATAATTCGATTTCGGGCTGCTTCTCCTAGGGTTTTTCTGCCTTCTGCACCTAGGGCAATTAATTCTTGCCAAGCTGTAGCCAAGGCTTTTGGGTTTTGTATGGGGACAATTTTGCCCGTATCGCCAATAATCCAAGCAGAATCTCCTAAATCCGTCGCTACACAGGGGATAGCACAAGCCATTGCCTCCCCAAGCACTAAAGGAAAAGCCTCGCCAAAAGCAGAGGAAGAGGTAACAATATCTAAAGCTGGCATAATTTGAGGTATATCTCTGCGTTCCCCTAATAGATAAATGCCCTCGCTAATGTCTAATTCTGCGATTAAATTAGTTAAAGTGGCATTTTCCTTGTCTACATCAGTGCCAACTAAAATAAAATAAGCTTCTGGATAATTTGATAGTAATATTTTGGCTGCCCGCAAGAGATTGGCATGATCTTTCATAGGATGATAGCGGGCGATCGAACCAATTAATAAGGCATTACTAGGTAATCCTAATTCTTGACGAAATTGTTTTCTAATTTCGGTTGAAGGTTGAAATAAAGAGGTATCAAATCCATTGGGAATAATGCAACTATTTTGAGGGGGATAGCCTAGTTTTGCGTGTTGTAGTTGACTTTTTTCGGAAACAAAAGCTACTTGTCTGACAAATTTGGCTGTAAATCCTCCTAGTTTAATTAGGGTTTGAGTTAAAAATTTTTCTGATGAGAGAGAATGGAGGGAATGATGAATACTCCATAAAACAGGAATTTTTTGCTTAGAAAGTAAACTAATAAATTGAGCAGCGATATTACCGTGATACATCCAACCTTGAATCAAATCTGGTTGAAGATTGTTAACAATTTTAATTAGTTTAGTAATGGTTTGAAAACTAGGTGTTCGCCTGTTCATTCCCAAGCTATAAACAGGAATATCAAGCTTTTCGATCGCTTCACCAAAACGACCTTTATCCATCAAGGAAATAACAATAGGCGAAAATTTACGGCGATCGAATTTTACTAGTAAATTGTAGAGCATCATTTCTGCTCCACCAGTAGAAAGTCCAGTAGTTATATAAAGAATTTTAGTCATTTAAACTATATTTTGTACAGAAAAATAATAAACAGAAAACAGAAAATAAAATCCAAAAATTAGTATGTAAAAAAATAGTGGTATCCCCAGAAGCAAAAAAATCTGCCCAAGCTTGAGCGATCGCTACATAAACAAAAGGTATCCAATCAATTTTGTATAGATGGTTTTGATTAATTGTTTGTAAATAACGACCGATCCAACCATAAGTGAAACTAAAAATTATAATGCCCGCCCACGACCAACTATAAATACAGGAAGCAATAAAACCTGGGGGAATATTATATTCATTATGCCCGACTAAATATCGAGTATTATAAACAGAAATTGTTGGGGGTACTTCTATATTTATTAAGCGATCGGGAAGAAAAGAAGCAAAACCATAGAACCAATCGCTAAATAAACGAATCTGATTGGGATGATTAAAAGCTGCATATAAAGACTCAAAGGAATAATTAAAAACTGAGATAAATTTATTAATAACTAAACCATCATCTTCTGATGTAGCTACAGCAGTTTGAAAGCGATTAATGACTTCAACGTAGCCTTGGGATAAGCCAGAAAGACTATAAAAGAAAGATTTACCATAAATAATGAATAAAAAAGCAAAAATTAGCCCAGGAATAATAATAGGTAAAGCAAATTTTCTTTTGTAAAGTAAATAAGTAAGGTAAAAATTAATAAAAGCCATAATCATGGTAGCTCTCGCACCAACCATGATTGAAGCAAAAAAAGCAAGTATAAAAGAACAGATAAATAAGATTAATAATTTTCCTTTATCCCTTTGTGCTTTTTTGATAAAAAGTAAACTAGCAAATAAATAGGCAGCAAAAAAAGCAATATAAAGAAATCTCATCACAAAAACAAATGCGCCTCCTTCCACTGCACCTGCTCTAATCAAATTATTTTGACTAATAGCCTTGAGAAAACCACCATATTGATTGCTATAAACTACTGTAGAAAGAAAAGATAATGCTAAGAGAAAGAAAGCCAGCCAATAGACAACTTTACTATTTCGACTTTGCAGCAATATTTTGTTTCCATATTTTCGGGCAGAAGTAGAAGAAAATCCTAATAATACCAGAAAATAAGTAATAAAAATAGATAAAGGAATTTGCAAGCTATAGTTGCTAACTAATTTGCCTGAAATTAAGATTGGGCTAATAGTAAATAGTTTAGTCAGAGTAAAATTCAGCCCAGGGATAGGATACATTAAAATAAAAAAGAGATGAAATAAACTCAAAAAATCAAATTTAGTGTCTTTAGGACGAGTTAATTCGACAAAAATAATAAATAATAATAATCCTATATAGGCTAAAGCCATCATTGAGATATTTTCTATCATAATTAACTTATTTTTACTGACAAATATCCTCGATTAAATTTAAGTAATCAGAAACAGAATTTTCAATCTCAAAGTCTTTAGCTCGAGCGACTAATAACTCCCTCTGAGGTGGATGTTGTAAAGTTCTCACTAAGGCTACTGACAAAGCTTCTACATCGCCTACAGGCACTAACTCTCCATATTTACGAAGTCCAAGCAGGCTCCGTCGTCTTACAAGTCCGCGTCGCCTGGGGAAACCCCAGGCGGGGCTTTCAGGGACTTGAAATAAATTCAAGTCACAGCCCCTTGCGTTTATGACGGACGTGGCGGAGTACCTTGGACCTTCTGCTAAAATTTCTTTTGGACCACTAGGACAATCTGTAGCCACTACTGGACAACCACAAGCCATAGCTTCGATTAAGGCAGTGGGCAATCCTTCCCAACGAGAAGAAAGCACGAAAACACTAGCATTGCTCATGTAATCCTGGGGATTGGGGACAAAACCAGGTAAGGTTACTGCTTCGGTTATACCGAGTTGTTTTACCATCATTTCTAGTTCTTCTCTTAGTTCTCCTTCACCCAAAATCAGCAGTCGTGCGGGAATTTTTTGCCGTAATAAAGCAAAAGCTCGTAGCAAAGTAGGAAAATCCTTTTGTTCGGTTAATCTACCTACTGCCAGAATTACAGGGATAGTTTGGGATTGAAACCAAGGATGCTCGATATAATTATTCTTTTTAGCTAAAAGTTCGCGATCGACCACGGGATTGTAGATAGTTTTAACTGTTTCTTTTGCCAAACCCAGTCCTTGTTCTAGATCTCTCGCTACTGCTTGGGAAACCCCAACAATTGCATCAGCCTTGGGATAAAGCAATTTCATTAAGGGAGGCACAAAGTGACCGCGAAACAAGGAAGATTGCGCTACCGAAAAGGTATTATGCTCTACTACAATTATTTTTGTATTACTAAAAGCCAATTGTTTAGCAACTAAAGCGATGACATTGGCATGGTTTAAATGAGAGATAATTACTTTTGGTTTAGCAGTACGCAGATAGCGAACTAAAGGCGCGATCGCTTTAATGACTCGATCGGCAGCTAGATCGATCGTCCGTACTTGTTTTGGGATCAGGTTTAAATAAGGGCCTTCAGCATTGGCTAAGAGCAAATCTAAGGGTAGATTGTGAGCAACCATTCCTTTGAGTAAATTGATAACTACTCTTTCTGCTCCACCTCCGTCCATAGTCGGTATAAAAAAGGCAATAGGTCTATTCATAGCTTGGCGAGATCGAATTTATTGAGAGTTACTGTGGTAAACAAACTTTCCCACTGACTGATAATTGTCTCTGGGTAAAATTTGTTTAGTCCTTTTTTAGCTTCCTTGGCAAACTGTTGCCGTTGCTGTTTATCCTTCATCAAACTTGCCATAGCTTGAGCCAAACTATTGCGATCTCGATCTCGAACTAACAATCCATCTATGCCATGACGAATAATTTCTCTCGGACCACTAGGACAATCTGTAGCCACTACTGGACAACCACAAGCCATAGCCTCGATGATTACATTGCCAAAACCTTCGTAACGGGAAGACAAAACAAATAATTCTGCTCGTGCTAGTAAAGGAAAGGGATTGGAGATTAAACCTGGTAAACAAACGCGATCGCCTAATTTTAGCTGTTTTTTTAGTTCTTCTAACTCTGAGCGTAGTTCGCCTTCTCCCAAAATTAATAGTTGCCAGTCTGGATATTGTCCCGCAATTTTGGCAAAGGCAGTTAAGAGTAGATCGAATCCTTTTTGGTGGGTTAAACGACCCATGGCTACTAACCATTTTTGCTGAGGATTGACACCAGCAGGTAAAGTAAAGGACTCTGACTGTTTTTTTGGAACAGCTAAGGGATTGTAGATTACTGCTTTTTGCTGTGGGGATAGCCAATCAAAATATTGGTTGACTCCCTGGCTACTACTAACCACTTTGGTAGCGAGGGGATAAACTAGTCTTCTAAGGAGATGCCAGCTTCGACCCAAATCGTTTTGTACGGGATTGTTTTGTTCGCATACCAGCACTGGGTATTTAGTTGCTAAAAGAGCTAACAAAGTTAAGACATTAGTTTTATCGAGAAAGGAAATAACTACATCTGGTTGTAAGGAGTTAATAGTTTGTCTGAGTATCCAAAGGCGATAACAGTTATTAGCTAAACCGTGAATGGGTGTGGTCGATTGTTTGGCAACCTGGAGAGCAATACGATCGATGTGGGGGGAAAGTCGATAAAAATCTGTCTCTTCCCCTGCGATCGTAATTAGGCTCACTTGATGACCTCGCTTACAAAAGCCTTCAGCTAGTAATACGGCTGCTCGTTCTGCACCACCGCCAGAAAGAGAAGGAAGCACTAAAGTTAAATGCATAATAAAGTTAATTAATAATTTTTTTGTTTAATTGTTTGCGAACAAAAGTAAAAGTATAAATAAAAGAAAATAGGTAAACGCAACTAGTTGATAGAGCAATTCCTTGAATACCAAACCAGTTGATAAATAAGTAATTTAAGCTAATGTTGATGGCTAAATTCCAGGCAGAAACTCGGAATAGAATCTGATTTTGCTCTAAGGCATTAATCAGTTTTACAACTAAAATATTGGCGATATAAAAAGGTATCTGCAAAGCGTAAAAAGCTTGAATCTGGGCAACTATATTGGTATCCGCAGAAGTAAAAGAACCTCGCTCCAAGAGTAGCCTGACAATCGGTTCGGAAAAGAACACCATGATTAGAGTCAAAGGCAAAGTTGTCACAAAAATAGCTTGTAAATACCGCGTTAAAGTAACATCTACTCTGCGCCAATCTTGTTGAGCGATCGTTTTGGCAAAATAGGGAATAACTGCCGTACCTAAAGCAGTAGCAATCAAACTTATAGGAGAAGCAATTAAGCGGTTACTATAATTAAGAGCAGCAACGCTTCCAGGGGATAACATGGCTGCCATAGATTGATCTACAGGAATAGCACTACAAATTAGTAAAGCTCCAGCAATGGTAGGGGCATATTGACGGACAACCTGACGTAGATGAGGGTTATATCCATACCATCTCGGACGCAAAGTTAATTTTTGTCGAGCTAGCCCAATCCCTAATAAAATTGACTCTAAAGCAGTACCACCAACCAATCCACCCACAAGGGTATAAATATTGCGATCGGGAATAGCTAATAGTAAAGCGATAGTCAAAACTGGGGTCATAATTGGTGCAACCGCAACTAGAATAAATTTCTCTCCTGCGTTGAGTATTGTTCCCCAAATAGTATTGATGCCACTAAGCAAAACTATTGGCGCGATCGACCATAACAAGCGACAAGTTAAGTTCAATTTTTCGGGGGTAAACCCAGAGGCAATAATTCTTAGATACCAGGGCGCAGCAATAACCATTACCAAAGTAGTTAATAGCAGTAATCCCAAACTGCAAATAGTCGTACTAGCAAAGAGTTTTTGGGCTGCTTTGAATCCTTTTTGTTCTCTGACACGAATATAGGCGGGCATCAGGGCAGCATTCAGAGAGCCAGCTACCACATTAACTACAAGAGCGGGAATAACCAGAGCAATTAAAAAGGCATCTAATTCATCTTCTGTACCAAACTGCCAAGCAACTAATAATTCTTTGCCGATGGAGGTTAGTTTGACTAAAGCAGTAAAGGCAGCAACGGTAAAAACTGCTGCAAAAATCTGACAATCGATCGAGCCTAAATTCAGTTTTCGCCAAGAAGAAGAGAGAGAACGTAAGTACTGGTTTTTCATGGTTATACCAATTCTTAAAAGTAATAAGAGACTTAGTAGAGGACAACTGATTACTGATTAGGTGATTACTGATTACTCCCCAGATCGGGCTTAGATTCAACCATAATGCTGGTTAACAAGGAATTGTAGCCAGTAGACTCTTCCCAAACATCTCGATTCGCTAATCTGATGGCATATTCTGGTCGATCGCGCAGTCTGGGACTGGGATCGGGTAAGTTTAAGAATAGTTGATATTCACCAGAGGGCATTTTAGACTCGATTTTTCCAGTTAAATTAATAATTTGGGTTTGCCCTGGCATCCAGGTTCTAGGGTCTTCTGGCAGTGGGAACTTATATTCTGCTTTGGTTTGGTTATGGCGTAGGACTAGTTCTACTGCCCTGGGATTATAGGGGTTAGACCAACCATCATTAGTAATGGTTAATTTCATCGCCAAGTTGTCCCCTGGGAAAAGTTTCTGTTTGGGGATTGCTAATTTTAAGGCGCGAAAACGATAGCCGAGATGAAGACTAACTTGCTGAAAACAGCCTTGAGTTTTCCATTGTTCGTATATTTCGTTTAAAGGATTGTAGGGCTGAAGAATATTAAGGGTACTCCAACGCCTCAGCCTTAATTCTTGCAAAACCGTAGGACAATCGAGGACTTCAGGGGTAGGGTAACAAAATTCCCCACCCTGGACGACATAGAGGTTTTCTTGGCTCAGCCATTGTTTTTGTTTGGCTAATTCTTGCGGATTAGTAGTGCTAAAAGTTCCCCCATGATCGCTACCATAGAGCAGACAATCGTTATAAAACCCAGTTCTCGCTCTTGGCGTACCTTGCCAAGCTTCTTTTAGAGTAAGAGGATTATTATTACCCAAGGCTTCTCGCTTATGATGGGGATATCTCATGGCAACCATGCGTTCAGTCGGTACGACAGATAGAGCTTTGGCTAAAATTGCTTTTCTAGCTTGGCGATTTTCATGTAAACCATGACTGGAACGATTCCACTCTCCCCAATGACCGATAAAACCAGCCTCTAAATAAGCGATCGCGTCATAGTTGTCCCGCAAAATAGGTTTTATTTGTTCCCAATGACTGATAATTCTCTCTTGAGAAGCATCTTCGCCACCATTTTCCCAATTGTAGGAAAAGCGCAGAATTAACTTAATCCCTGCTTGTCTGGCAGTAGCGAGATCGGCAGCAACCTTGTCTAAAAAGGCTTGAGATAGAGGTTTTTGGCGAAAATCGGCGATTAGGTAAATTCTACGAGCCAAGGTAATATTTTTCTCCCTGAGTTTTTTTAACTTATCTAGAGTTAAAGCTGGTGCAGGTTCATTCCCTAAAGGATCGAAGGCTGCATAAAAACCCCTTTCTGGATTGGGGAAATTTTCCCTCTTATTTGCCTGGTAAACAATGGTTGTCATCTCAGGCAGAGAGTTAGCAGTGGGACGATAGATTACTGCGGTTAAGAGAGTTAAACCCAGACCGACAGTAATATAAACTTTTTTGTTAGTTCGCTTCATTGCAACTGTCTCTGACTAACCAAGTTTTTTAACTCTGTTCCCTGAATGGGTTGGTAGAATAGATAACCCTGCCCGTAGTTACAGTCGATCGCCTTGAGTTGATTTAGTTGTTGTTGGGTTTCTATACCCGTCGCGATCGCTTGGAGGGGAGAACTTTGCACCCGAGCAATAATATTGTCAATTAGTTCCAAACTCTCTCTATCTTTGTCCATGCGGTTAACTAGATAACGATCGATTTTGACTCTGTCAAATTGTTCGTAAAGTAAACCCAATTGGAAATGATTGTGCAGACAACCAAGTCTACCCAAATTATCTATTTGTAGTTGAATGCCTAACTCTCGTAATTGAGGAATAATCGCGATCGCACTATGAGGATTTTCTCTTAAGACATTTTCAGCTATTTCTAAAACCAAACTATTATGAGCTAAATTATATTTACTCAGACTGCGCTGAAGTTGTTTGACCAAACTAGGTTGCAGTAACTGGACGCTAGGAATGTTAATACTAACTTTTCCAGAATAGAGAAATTCTTGCTGCCAAGTATATAATTGCCGACATACTTCTTCAATTAGCCAGTTAGTAATAGGTACGATCGAGCCAGTTTCTTCAGCTAAAGAGATAAATTTAACTGGGGCAATTTCACCTAAATTGGGATGATTCCAGCGTAAGAGAGCTTCAAATTCAATAATTTTCTCCGTTGTTAATTCTACGATTGGTTGATAGTGAACGCAAAATTCTCGTCTATTTAATGCCCGTTGAAAAGCCTTTTCTACATCTTGAGTAATTAAGTTTCTAGAACTAATAAAGGTTGTGGATAAAGAATCTTTTCGCTCGGGGACAGACTCAGATTCTAATTCTTGCGGTTGATTATGTAAAATATTTTTGGGTATTTTGTCTAATGAATACTGAGGTTGATATCCAGTGACTAATTGCTCTAATAAAAAGAGAATTAAATCGGTATTATTTTTGATTGCTGCTTGTTGGAGTAATGCTACCCTCAACTCCAGATTTTTAACTACTATCTGACTGGCATTTTTCACCACTAAGAGTTTTTGATGTTCTGTGGGTTCGTATTCTTCTCCAGGTATTAACAATTCTTCGTATAACTTTTCTCCAGGACGCAAGCCAGTGAAAATAATCTCAATATCTTTACCTACTTCATATCCAGAGAGACGAATTAAATCTTTAGCCAAGTCAACAATTTTAACTGGTTGACCCATGTTTAACATCAAAATTTGACCTCGATCGCTTAAAACTGAAGCTTGTAAAACTAACTGTACTGCCTCGGGAATAGTCATAAAATAACGACAGATATCGGGATGAGTAATAGTTACAGGGCCACCTTTAGCAATTTGTTTTTTGAAAGTAGGTACGACACTACCTCTACTACCCAAAACGTTACCAAAACGAACCACAACAAAAGGCTTGCCAGTGCTTTTAGCTGCCTGTAAAACCAGCATCTCTGCTACCCTTTTACTAGCTCCCATCACGTTAGTCGGGTTAACCGCTTTGTCAGTAGAAATCATGACGAATTTCTGGACATCATACCGTACACTCAAGTCGAGTAAATTTTTTGTCCCGATAACATTATTAGTAATTGCCTCGGCTGGATTTGTCTCCATTAGGGGAACGTGTTTGTGGGCAGCAGCATGAAAGACGACATCTGGTTGATATTCGCTAAAAGCTTGCTCTAGGCGATCGCGAAAACGGAGATCGGCAATAAAAGTAACGATTTTGGTTAATTTCTTGTCACTATTATTTTCTTGTTGGAGTATTTGTAAAACTTGTTGTAATTCTTGTTGGATATTAAAAATAGAGTTTTCTCCATGTCCTACGAGAATCATTACCTCTGGACGACAACGAAAGATTTGACGACAAAGTTCACTCCCGATCGATCCACCTGCACCAGTAATTAGTACTTTTTTCCCTTGGACAAAGCGTAAAACCTTTTCTGTATCGGTTTCGATCGGCTCTCGTCTGAGTAAGTCTTCGATTTTTACTTCTCTAACGACATTCAAATTATGACGATTATCGAGAATCTCATTAATGCCAGGAAGAGTACTAGTTTTAATGCCAATAGCTTGACAGATATCGACAATTTCTCTAATTACTTTTCCTGGTGCGGTAGGCATGGCAATTACTACCTGACGGATATTGAGAGAAGCAACAATTTCTGGTAGTTGAAAACGATTACCAACAATCGGAATTCCTCTAATTTGTAAATTTAATTTTTTAGGGTCGTCATCTATAAAAGCAACAGGATAAAGACCTAGTTTTGGGTTTCTTTGTAGTTCGTGAAGAATTGATACTCCTGCATTGCCCGCTCCCACAATTAAGACGCGATCGCGACGATAATATATCCTTTTTTTCTTTTGATTTGCTCTTTCTGCTAAGCGCATACTCAAACGGATACCCCCTACTAAAAATAAACTAATAATGCCATCTAGTAAGGGTAAAGAACGAGGCACAAAATATAAATTGGAATTTACAAAATAATTTAAAATATCGACACAAAAAACTTCAATAATTACCGCTCCTATCATCAGAGTAGTAATCTGGTTTAGTTCGTCAACACTTGCATATCGCCAATAACGTCGATAGATCCCAAATTTACAAAAAAGACCGAGTTTAATAACTAAAAAAATAAGAGTTACTACGGGAATTGCCTGAATGTATTGTTCTAACGCAGCAATTCTATCTAATCTCAAAAATATACTTAATAAAGGTGTGACTAAAAAAACTATGGCATCCAAAACAAAAAAATGCCGATTATTTAAAGTCAACAGTTTTCGATCGAGCTTACTAATCATTCCGAATAATCCCTGATAAAAATAATATATCCCTTTCTTTATTAATGCTTTATTTCCCGTTTATTTATTCTTTAAATTTAGATTTGATTATCAAGCAATATATCTAAAAAAAAGAAAATTGGTAATTTTTATGCAATTAATTTCTTGATATTTATTACTATTGTTTTAGTGATATATCCTAATTTATCAGTGGTTTTATCAATTCGCCATAGTCTTTGCTTAAAGATATTGTATAGATATTGAATCGAGTTTATGGTAATTTTAAAATAGCGCGAGCCTATTTAAGTTGTAAAAATTATTTATTATGTCGATTGTCACCTAGTATTAGTCGTTTGTTATTTAATTTAGTATCTCTCGATCTCTAGCTTTTACTTAATAACTAATTACAGAAATTACCTAAAAAATAATGAGACAAGAAATAAATAAGCGGAAAATTTTAACTGGATTAAGCTCTTCAACTTATGAACATCCCTTCGATCGCCAAGCATTAATCTCGTTGGAAAAAATGCCTGGGGTTGCTTTGCTGTTCAAAAAAATCAATGAATACGGGATCGATCGCTTACTAGGATTTAAGTTCAATGCTATGTGCATGAGAGTTAATGAGCGTAATTTTCCTGACTTGAATAGAGCCTTTACAGAAGCTTGCAGCACCATTGATGTCGAACTAATTCCAGAACTTTATCTCATTCACGGCACTGGCTATATCAAAACTTTAACTATAGGTACGAATAAACCAATAGTGATTATTAATATTGACGGACTAGAATCTTTAAACTATGAAGAACTATTATATGTTTTTGGTCATGAATTAGGACATATTAAAAGTAAGCATTTGCTCTATCATCAAACCGCTTTAATTTTGCCTGGTTTGGGTAAAGTAATTGCTAACTCTACTTTAGGGTTAGGTGGTTTAGCGACTAATGGAGTGGAGTTTGCTCTCTATCAATGGGTAATGATGGCTAAGTTAACCTCAGATCGATCGGGCTTACTCGCCTGTCAAGATATTAATACAGCTATTAGTGCTTTAATTAAACTTGCTGGCTTACCTGGTAGATATATTAATGCTACCGTAGTCGAAGAATTTATGGCTCAAGCCCGTGATTTTGGCAATTATAATCTCGATCGCCTGGATAAATTTACCAAAATGCTCAGTTTTATGGAACCCATGCACCCATGGACAACTTTACGGGCTGCTGAATTACTCAAATGGATTGATTCAGGAGAATACCAAGCTTTAATATCAGGGGAAAACCTAGAAGCAGAAGAACATTCAGAAGAATGGGATTTTTTGAATTCTTGGGAAATGAGTAGTTAACTTTATACCGTTGTAAGAGTCAGGAACATAGTATTTATGAAAACGATCGCTCGAACTAAATCTTTGCCTTTGCCTCCTGGCGATTTAGGATTACCGATAATTGGACAAGACCGAAAATTTCGACAAAATCCCCAACAATTTAGAGAAGAACTCTATCGAAAACATGGTGCAATTTATAAAACTAGACTTCGAGGTCAAAACTATATTTATCTCCATGGATATGAAGCGGTAAAATTTGTTTTAGTTAATGAAGATAAATATTTTGTTAATACTACTTTTCCTAACTCTAAGAAAATTTTTGGGAATACGAATATTGGAATGCTAACAGGGGAGGAGCATAAAAACAGACGAAAATTATTGGCAAAAGCTCTAAAAAGTAATGTTCTCGATCGATATGTAAATACGATTAAAGACCTTACTCATCATTATTTAGAAAAATGGACAAAATCAAATAGTATAGATTTATATTCTGAGTTAAACAATTATAGCTTAGATCTTTTTTTAAAGTTATTGTTAGGATTAGATTCAGGCTCACAAGGGGAAATAAATAATCATTTAAAAACTATGGGTTCGGGATTAATTGCTATTCCTTTACCCTTACCTTCGACAAAATTCGGTCGTGCTTTAGAAAGTAAAAAAAGATTATTTGCCCAGATCGAGACAATTATTATCCAGCGTCAACAAGAAAATTATCGCGATTCAGATATATTAGGTGTATTGCTTGCAGTCCAAGAGCAAACGGGTAAAAGTCTAAGCTTAAGAGAATTAGCAGAACAAATAGTTAATCTTTTATTGTTAGGACGTAATGAATTAACCTCAGCTTTGACTTCCTTTTTGATGTTAACATCACAATATCCTAATGTTTTAGAATCGCTTCAAAACGAACAAGAAAAATTAAATAAATTAGAACCACTCTCTCTAGATAAATTAAAGAAAATGGTTTATCTAGAACAAGTTATTAAAGAAGTACTACGGCAAGCTCCCCCTGTAAGTGGTGGATTACGAAAAGTTATTCGAGATTGCTCTTTTGATGGTTTCCGAATTCCTCAAGGGTCGAATGTAGCTTATCACATTTCTTCAATTCTTCAAGACCCGAATATATACCAGAAACCAGAACAATTTAACCCAGAAAGATTTAACTCTACCAACGCTGAAGACAAACAGAAACCTTTTTGTTATGTACCATTTGGAGGTGGTGCAAGAGAATGTATGGGTAAAGAATTTGCCTATTTGGTTATTAAAATTTTTGTGTCTATTTTAGTCAATAATTACAATTGGAAATTTAAGGAAGATCGAGATTTAACAATCAATCTATTTCCTGTTGCTCGACCCGCTAGCAAAATAGAAGCCTATTTTAGCAAAAGATAATTTAGATTACTAATGCCTTAATTTTTAGTTATCAAAGACAAACAACCAACAAGCAATAACCAATAACCAAAACAAAGGTGTTAACCAATCTCCCCAACGCACATATAACGTCTTAGTGTCCCTGGGATAGATAGTACCTGCATAAATTTCATAACGATCGATCTGGGATATCCAAAGAGTCCTACCGCGAGGATCGATAATTGCCGAATAACCAGTATTTGTTGCTCTAGCTACCCATCGATCGGTTTCGATCGCTCGCATTACATCTAAAGCATGGTGTTGCGCGGGCATACTCTTGCTATAATGAGCATTATTCGCAGAACTAATGATAAACTTGCCCCCTTCTGCTGCTTGTCTGCGGAAATGTTGTGGAAATGCCGATTCGTAACAAATAGAAACAATCACACGACCAAAAGGTGTATCGAAAATTTGGTCTGGTTCACCTGCTGCTTGATGGGCTTCTAAAGGAGAAAGGCGATCGACTATTCCCCCCAAAACCGATTCAAAAGGTATATATTCCCCTAAAGGAACTAACTTATATTTATTGTAACGGCTGTAAGTTTCCCCATCCCCAGTTAGGGTAAATAAACTATTAGTAAAACTGTTATTATTTTTTCCCCATGCACCTACCCAAGCAGGAATTTTTTTAGCTAAAACTGCTTGATAAAAAGAATTAGAACTATTAATAATATTTTGCCAATAAAAAGGTAAAGCTGTTTCGGGAGTAAGAACTACATCTACTCCTTTATTTACTAATTTTAGATATCCTTTAGTATAGCCTTCTAATGCTTTACGCCAACCCGCAGCATATAATTTAATTTTGTTAGGAATATTTCCTTGAATAATACCTACTTCGATCGCATTTTGCTCTAAATCTTTTAGAGGTAAATTATACATCCACAATCCCATTAGATGGAAACTCAGGCATAAACCTAGAGGTAAACCCAAGAGAATTATCGATCTTTTATAATTATTTTTAAGATAAACAATTACTTCTGCAAGTAAAGCATTAACTAAAACGATAGCTGCCGTTACCGTAGAAAAGCCAGATAGTTTACCTAACTGTAAGATTACCAAATTATATGGACTTTGAGTATAAGCTAGAGGACTCCACCATAATGGTGTATGACTCCATAAAGTTTCTAAACTACACCAAAGAGCGACTCCAAGAAGAATATTAAAAACAGGATTAATCTTATTTATTTTTTTGCTAATTATTTGCTTAAAGAAATTTATTCCTATTGCCCAAGTAACAACAATAGCAGTACCCCAAAAAGTAATAAATAACCAACAAAAAATAGCGATAGCTATACTTGCCAGCCAAGGTACTCCCATCCAAGTCATCGGATGAACGCCAGTAATCCAAAATAAAGCCAAACCTTGATAGCCAAAACCCCAAGCTAAGGCAGAAAATATTATTTTTTTTCTAGATTTTTGTGAATGAAAAACAACTAACCACAGAGGAACTAATCCAATCCAAGCTAATCCCCAAGCATTAAAAGGTGCTGGAGTTAATCCCGTTAAAATCCCTCCCATCAAAGCAAAAAAGATCGATCGATCCGAGTAAGCTTTGTAAATTGTTTTGCGGAAATTAAGATAAAGTTCCAAGATAAATAGTAGTTACGGACATTCAGGTTTTATCATAGCAATCTCTTAAAAATAAATTAATGCAAAAAATCAAAGATGACTTCGATCGCCTTGCACTATACGATCGCCCAGGATGGAATCACAATAACCATTACCATTCTTTTCTTTTCAAACAGCTACCCAAAAAAGGTAATACCGTTCTCGATATTGGTTGTGGTACAGGAGAATTTTCCCGTCTTCTAGCTCAACGCTTCGAGGGAGTGGTTGCAGTAGATTTATCTCCCAATACGATCGAAGTTGCCAAACAGCGTTCTCAAGATTATGGTAACGTTGATTTTCAGGTTGCGGATATTTTGCAGTGGAAGTTTCCCTCATTGTATTTTGACGCGATTGTCTCGATCGCCACTTTTCATCATTTCTCAGTAGAAAATTTATTACCCAATTTGCAAAATGCCTTAAAACCAGGAGGAAAGCTGGTAATTTTAGATTTATTAGAACAAGAGAATTTAGAAGATTTTTTCAACAATTTTCTTGCCGTTCCTCTAAATTGGTTATTTTTACTTAAAAATAGACATAATGAACCATCACCAGCAGCAATAGCAGCAATGAAAGAGCATCTTCGTACAGATAAGTTTCTCACTCATTCGCAAGTTAAACAAATTTATCTCAACTCTCTGCCTCAAGCAAAAATTAGAAAACATTTGTTTTGGCGTTATTCGGTAGTTTGGCAAAAACCAATATTTAAATAAATCAATACTTTAGTAATCCCTGTTATCTCTGGCAATAAAGACTTATGGAAATCGAACTGAAAGAAGTAACTAAAGATAATTGGATTGACTGTATCATTCTATCTTTATATCCCCAACAAGAAAAAAACGTGGCTTCTAATGTAGACTCAATTGCCGAATCTAAGTTTGAACCCCATTATCAACTAAGAGCAATTTATAAAGATAAAAAAGTAATTGGTTTTTTGGCTTTTTGTGTGGAAAATGACCCTCCCGATCCAGAACTCTATTGGATATTTAGATTTATGATAGATAAAAATTTTCAAGGTAGAGGTTATGGAACAAAAGCTTTAAATCTTGTCATGGCAGAAATTAAGCAGTTAGGTGCAAAGCGTATTTACACCATGCACAAACCAAGTAACAAAACGGCAGGAAAACTCTATCAAAAAGCTGGCTTTTCCTATATTGGTACTCTTGATGACGGCGATCTACTCATGGAATTCAAAATAACCTAAACCGCTTACTACTCACTACTGTAAGGGCGGTTCGCGAACCGCCCTTACTAACTACTAACTACTCGCTACTTACTACTTACTACTTACTACTTACTATTGAAATCTCCTCGTAAGGATATTCGATCGACATAATAGACTTCTATGGGATTATGTTATAGCAATCTCTAACAACTAGATTTTTCGATTCTATGATTACTATTGCCTTGCCCAAGGGCGCACTTTTAATTGATAGTATTAATTTATTTAAAAATATAGGTTTAGATTTTAGTGCTTTTTTAGATAAAAGCAATCGTCAACTCCAAATTAGCGATCCTACTAATCAAGCTAAAGCCTTGTTAGTTAGAGCGCAAGATGTCCCCGTATACATAGAATATGGTCAAGCGCAGTTAGGTATTGTGGGTTACGATGTTTTACGAGAAAAACAACCAGAAGTAGCTAATTTAGCCGATCTGAAATTTGGTTACTGTCGGATGTCGGTAGCCGTACCCGAAACCAGTCCCTATCGAAGTTCCGTAGAATTACCTCCCCATGGTAGAGTTGCATCTAAGTTTGTTAATTGTGCTAGAGACTATTTTCGTGGTATCGATTTACCCATAGAAATAGTACCTCTGTATGGCTCGGTAGAATTAGGGCCTATTACAGGGATGTCTGAAGCGATCGTCGATTTAGTTTCTACAGGTCGCACCCTTAAAGAAAATGGCTTGATTGAAATTGATGTACTCTACGAAAGCACGGCTAGATTAATCGCTCATCCTTTAAGTTACCGTCTCGATCGAGATAATTTAGCTCATTGGATCGATAAATTGCGCTCTTATCAAATTCAAAACTAAAGTCAAAGCTGGTAGGGCGAACAAACGTTCGCCCGTACGAGGGTCGGAAGAAAGCTACATAGCTAAACGCTTAGTTAAAGCTTCCCTAGCTTGTTCTCGATCGTCAAAATGAATTTTTTCTGTACCTAAAATTTGATAATCTTCATGCCCTTTCCCTGCAATTAAGACTCCATCTCCTGGTTGGGCATCTTGAATAGCGCGATCGATAGCAGCAGCGCGATCGACATTAACAATTGGTTCTACCGATGTAGGAATTCCTGCTAAGATATCGTCTAAGATTCTTTGTGGGTCTTCAGTACGGGGGTTATCGGAAGTAACAACAGCTACATCCGCTAGTTGGGCAACAATTTTACCCATCTGAGGGCGTTTTGTGCGATCGCGATCGCCTCCACAACCAAAGACGCAAATCATTTTACCACTAATAAAGGGACGGGCTGCTTTAAGGAGATTTTCTAAGCTATCGGGAGTGTGAGCATAGTCTACGATAACGCTAATATCTTGTTCGAGGCTCACTTGAACCCTCTCCATTCTCCCAGGCACACCGACAAACTGAGTTAACTTTTGGGCAATATTCTGTAAGTCTACCCCCAAATCTAAAACCGCACCCACCGCAGCGAGTAAATTAGCCAGATTAAATTGACCTACCAAGGGGGAATTAAAGCTAATCTCTCCTACTGGAGTATGTAAAATCCCGCTAACCCCATTAGCTTTATATTCTAAATCCGATGTCCATAGATCCGCCTCGGAATTACTTACGCTATAACTCCAAACACGCTCTTTCTCTAAACCATCAATCAAACGCTTGCCATAAGGATCGTCTAAATTAATAATGGCTTTTCCTGACAAATAATCGGGACTAAATAACAGAGATTTTGCCTGGAAATAATCTTCCATATCTTTGTGATAGTCGAGATGATCTTGAGTAAGATTGGTAAATACACCCACATCAAAACTACAGCCTTTAACTCTACCCTGTGCCAAAGCATGGGAACTTACTTCCATCACTGCATATTGATTCCCTGCTTGTACTGCTTCTGCTAATTGGGATTGTAACTCTACGGCAAAAGGAGTAGTATGAAGGGCAGTTTGTTGATATCCCGACCAACGAGTATATAAAGTGCCGAATAAAGCTGTAGGTAATTCTGCTTGAGATAAAAAATATTCAATCAAATGAGTAGTAGTAGTTTTGCCATTTGTCCCCGTTACCCCTACCATCTTTAATTTTTGTGCGGGATAATCGTAAAAAGCAGCAGCTATTTTAGCGCAGACAGAGATCATATCTTCTGCCTGAAGTAAACAAGCATTTTCAGTTGCAGGTTTTTTAGTCAAAGCTTGGGGTGTAACTACAGCAGCGATCGCTCCTTGGGCGATCGCACTTTGCCAAAATTCTCCCCCATCTACCCTAGTCCCTGGCATTCCCAAAAATAAATCTCCTGCCTGACAAGCATGGGAATTAGTAGACAATCTTTTAACTTCTGCATCTAAGGCGGAATGTTCGGTTAAGGGTTTAACCTCATCAAGCTGAGTTAATAATTCGCGTAGCTTCATCATATATATCTAAAATTGGAGATATTATTGACTTTGTTTTAGTTTGAGTCTAGTTTCTACGCTAGATAATTAAATATTTCTGTAACATTTTTTCTAATTGCTTAACAGAAGCGCGGGGAGACAGACGGGGTAAAGGTTTTTCTGCTGATGGTAATTTTTGACAGAGTACGGGTACTTCATATTGATAAGCAGCAAACCAAGCTTCGTTAGTAGTGATATCTCTTATTTCTAGATCGAATTGAATCGCTTTTACTTGTTCTAATTTTTCCTGTAATCCTTCACAGAGATGACAGCCAGCTTTAGTATAGAGAATTAAATCCATAAAACGGGTAGATAGTCTAGGGAGGTTTACTACCATCTTTGCATTATTTGTAGTTAAAGTGCGATCGCGCTTTTAAAAATGTCGATTTGAGACAATTATTGGGTTTCTCGTACAGATGATTATTGAAAAAATGAGTTTTATTGCATAAAACAATAAGTATATTCCTATAACTATACAAATTAACTTTGTTATGGAGATACGCCAGCCGATTTTAGATCGCAGCGCGATTCCCAGTTCCCGAACATTTAATACCCCAACTTTTTACTAAGATAAATCTAACCGAAATCAAACAAATAGATGAAGTATCAACTATGGAAACAGAATCAGGAGCAAAAGGCAATGCTATTTCTTTTGGTAACAATACAAATGTTGGCGGAGATATAGTAGGAGGAGATCAAAACAAACATACTATCTATCAATCTGAAGCATCTGACTCTAAATTTTCTCAGTCAGAATTAATTGAACTTTTAAAAGAATTAAAATCTTGTATTAAACAAGCATCCCTCGATGAAGATGAAAGGGATATGGCTACGGGGGAAGTTACGAAGGCTATCCGCGAAGCCAAGCAAACAAATTCAGAAAATATTGTCGCTAAGAAAGACAAAATCGGGACACATTTGAAAGAGACAAAAACTATATTAGATCGAGTTAAAGATGTGGGAGAAATAGGAGCCAAAG
This sequence comes from Xenococcaceae cyanobacterium, assembly GCA_051439545.1. Taxonomy (GTDB): domain Bacteria; phylum Cyanobacteriota; class Cyanobacteriia; order Cyanobacteriales; family Xenococcaceae; genus JASJDJ01. Next base: position 21,041 of record JBFRWK010000192.1, read on the forward strand.
CTTTTCCTATTCTCAAGAAAATTACCGATCTTCTTGGTATTCCTTTTTTATGAATTACAAATTAAACTTTGGCAAAATTTTAGTATTTTATAATAGTACAACTAAAGATTAGGACGTTATATTGAACGTAAGGGTTGTTTCCTTCTAACATAAGACGTATTGCTATAAATATGAGCCACAGATAAAGCAGATACAGTTGTTGATCAATTTAGTTTTTAAGCGGTTTATTAATTAATTTTGACTATATTTTTGTCACAAGAGAAACAAAATTATGTTGGGAAGTAGTAATCAAAATAGTCATAATTTTGGTGATAATACCAATGTTAGCGGAGACATAATCGGGGGTGATAATAATAAAATTATTTATCATATTCACAAAGAGATTTTGCCAATTTATAAGGAGGAGATTACTAGTCGAGGATTACTTATAACTTCTCCCTATAAAAGCTTAAATGTATTTGAATATAGAGATAAAGACTTATTTTTTGGGCGCGATAACTTTATTAAGACTTTAGTTGATGAATTAAAACAAACCAATTTAATTTTACTTTTGGGTGCTAGCGGTAGTGGTAAATCTTCCGTAGTGCGGGCAGGTTTAATTCCCTGTTTATACGAAAAATATAAGAGTGATTTTATTGACTGGATATTTAATCCATATAAAGATCCGTTTGAATCGTTTTATTGATGCTAGTTTGGGTCTGAAAGATAGAGAATCAAGACGAGCTAGAAAGACTTTTATTACTTCTGCCATAGCATTATTGACACCTATAGCTATTGGTTTGGCTATATTTCAGCAGCAACAAGCCCAAAAACAAAATATTATGAGTAATATCAGCGCAAATCAAAGTGTTGAAACTTATCTACTGATCAACAATCAATTAGATGCAATGGTAGAAGCGATTAGAGCCAAGAAACAATTAGATAATCTTTGGATAGGAAAAGATGGGGTTTCTCTGCGGGTTCTTGGTGCTTTAAGACAAGCAGTACACCACAATCAACAAGGATGGAAGGAGCGTCTGCGGTTACGGGGTACAGATGTAATCTTTAGTCCCGATGGTAGACTACTGGCTACTATAGACAAAAGTACAGTGAGAATATGGAATACAGCTACGGGAGAAGAGTTACAGACCCTCGAAGGACATCAAGCTGCGGTGTCGAGCGTAGTGTTTAGCCCTGACGGCCAGCGAATTGCCACCGCCTCAGGGGACAACACAGCGCGGGTGTGGCGAGTAGGAGATATGGAAGATATGTTAGCAATTAGCTGCGACTGGGTGCGCCATTATTTGGCAAGTAAACCAGAAGATGATGCGGATAGGGATTTGTGTGAGGGAGTGGGGGATAAGTAGTTAGTGGTTAGTGGTTAGTGGTTAGTAGTTAGTAGTTAGTGGTTAGTTGTTAGTGGTTAGTGGTTAGTGGTTAGTTGTTAGTGGTTAGTAGTTAGTGGTTAGTGGTTAGTTGTTATTAATAGAAAAGTGTTTTAACCTTTGCTTTGACTGCGATAAAAAGCTTAAATGAAGGGTAATTAAGAAGGGAAGATAAAAACAACCTTTCGTTGGCGATCGCTCTTAGTTAAAACTCTTAGAAAAAAAGCGCGATCGTACTCTGGTTACAATAAAAAGCAACCATATCAATAATATAGTAGATATATAAAAAAATTTTTATGAAAGCAGAGTTAACAGCAATTATTGAGGCAGCAGCAGAGGGTGGATACTGGGCTATTTGCCCAGAAATTCCTGGTGCTAATGGTCAGGGAGAAACTATCGAGGAAACTAAAGAAAGTTTAAAAAATGCTATTCAACTGATTTTTGAAGATCGTCTGGCAGATATCCGCAGGGGGCTACCGAAAGAAGCGATCGAAGAGAAAATCTCAATTCCATGAAACGTAAAGAATTAGAAAAAAAGTTACGGAAGGCTGGTTGCTATCTCAAGCGAGAAGGTGCTTCTCATTCCCTTTGGATTAACCCTCAAACTGGAGTTGTTGAAGCTATACCGCGACATACGGAGATTAAGGAATTTTTAGCCAAGAAAATCCTCAAAAGCTTAAATGCTGATTAATTTGGTATTCGTTCACTCATCTAATTCTCTGGATCTATTTCTTATTCGTTCTCATGAGTAGTTATCAGACGATCGCTTTGTGAAACTCTTGGTACAGAAGAGCGATCTTACTCTGGTAACTCTCGATCTAACAGTCGGGCGATCGCTCTTTCAAAAACAAAACTCTGATAAGGCAATCGCTCTTAGTTAAAACTCTTGGGACAAAAATGCGATCGCGCTCAATCCTCATTTTTAATCCCGATAAACATCTTTACGATGCCTGACTCTAGTTACACGAACCAGTTTGGCTGAATCATCAATTTCGTAAACGATTCTATACTCACCAATGCGAATACGGAACAATCGATCGTCACCTTTGAGTTTAACTACTCCCGAAGGGCGAGGATTTTCTGTTAATCGATCTACTGCTTCCCGAATACGTTCTTTAATTTGAGAGTCAAGTTTTCTAAATTCTTTAGCAGCAGAAGATTTAAACTTAATTTGGTACTTATTCACTCACCTGATTCTCTCGATCCATTTCTGCTTGTAAATCTGACCAAGACACCTCTGGTTCATCTATTCTAGAGCGAGATACTAAAATATCTTGAAAATCTTCCCAAAGTTCTCCCCACTGTTGTAAATCGATAACAACGGCGGTTTTTTTGCCTGTATCATCAACTAAATATTGAATTCCTTTCATTGTGGCTAATTTAAATGATGCTTTTTATTTTACAAGAAAGAAATGAGGTGTTTTAATAACGCGATCGCTCTTAGTTAAAACTCTTAGTATAAAAGTGCGATCTTACTTTGGTAACTTTTAATTCAGCAGTCGAGCGATCGGCTACGTGCTGCACAACAAATAATTAGGTAAACTTAGGCATAGTTCTTTAATTTGTAAAATGCCTAAGTTAAGTAGATCTGAAGCAGCATATTACTTCAAGAAAACTTAAAGAAATTAGC
>JBFRWK010000193.1:0-5461 GCA_051439545.1 Xenococcaceae cyanobacterium
ACTGCTGGGGGTTTGGCAGTGAGTGATGTTACCCATCGTGCGATTAAAGATTTAAAATGTTCTGTGGTCTTATTTGGAGAACCAACTAACAGTAATCAGTAGACTTGTCCGAAAATTAAATTTATGGGAAAAAAGAGAAGAAAATATTGAGAAGTACGCTGCCCACATTCAGCACCACCACAGATGAAACACAAAAGAAATCAGTCACCAAGGGAGGTTTGAGCTTGAAGAAAAAAATTAATTTAATAAATGAAGAGTAAGTTAGCGTAAACAATACGATAACCTATCGCTCTAAGGAAACTAATTATCATTAATCAATAATTAATGATAATCGACAAACAAATAAAACTAATAAATGTTCTTGTCATCAAGAGAAAAAAATATTTAATTAAATTTTATTAACCCTAAAATCTTCAATACATCCTCTGAGGAGGACTTATGACGAGGACTAAAGTTCTTGCTTAGTAGGGCGAATAATCATTTCGTTGATATCAACATCTCCTGGTTGCTCGATCGCATAGGTAATAGCACGAGCGATCGCATCGGCATCAATAGCTACCGAATACAGTTGCTCTACATTTTTAGCTGTCTCATCGTGAGAAATAGTATTGGTTAACTCGGTATCTACTACCCCAGGAGAGATATTAGTCGAGCGAATCTCTCCATTGGATTCGAGTCTCACTCCTTCTGAGATCGCTTTAACAGCAAACTTAGTGGCACAGTAAATTGCTCCCCCAGGAAAGACTTTATGTCCCGCCACAGAAGAAATATTAATTATATGACCAGATTTTTGCGCTCGCATGACGGGCAATACCGCAGCAATACCGTATAGTACTCCTTTGATATTGACATCGATCATTTTTTCCCATTCATCTACCTTAGTTTCATCTAAAGGCGACAAGGGCATCAAACCTGCATTATTGACTAACACATCGATTCTTTCGTAAGCTTGATAAGTTGCTTTGGCTAATGCTTCTACTTGAGTACGATCGCTAACATCTGTTACGTGGTATTTGGCTGTACCACCATCCTTTTCAATCTCAGACACTAATTCTTGCAGGCGATCTTCTCTTCTGGCAGCAAGCATTAGTTTAGCTCCATTTTTGGCTAACCGACGGGCGGTAGCTTCCCCTAAACCACTACTTGCTCCTGTAATAATTACTACTTTATTTTCTATGTCAGGCATAGTTAATCTCGGTTTTGTTAGTGTGCGAGCGCGTAAATTACTTAGAAAAATTTTCTCTTTCACTATTGTAGACCAGTCTACTAGTCACAAAACAAACAGTACTAGCTGGACTTTCGGAGTTAGATCGGCAAAAAGAGGATAAAATAATTGCAACATCTTGCTGCCGAACATTTTTGTAGTTTAAAGTATCAAGAGAATCCAGACTATGTTAGATTTTTGGTCTGGCGCAATAAAACCGCAGCCAACTGGAATAATTTTATCCGTCGCTGCTTGTGGAGTAAAGATGTACCAATGTATCCAGTCAAAGGCGATCGATTAATAACAAGCAAGCCAGTATTCAGAAAGATTCCAGGCGGAAAAGGTAAAAATAAATGGCGGATTGTTATGAACAATTCAGAAGAATGTACCGTGATTGACGGTACAAAGATGAAGTATATGCAGCTTTTCAAGCAAGATTATGAATATTGGTCAGTGTCAGTGATTACTGAAGATGGGGTCAAGCAAACTTTGTTGTGTTTGAAGGGTGATAGCAAGAAGATCTACGCGGAACAAGTCAAGTACTTTGCCCAAAAGAAACAGTGGAATCAATATTTTGATAAGAATAGAAATTTTGATAGTGCTACTTATAACTATGCAATTACTACTCACAAAGCACAAGGGCGTAGTATTGACCATGTGTTTTTAGATGCAGCAGATATGCGTTATTGTTCGGACTTGCAGAAAATACTCTATACTGGTTTGACTCGTGCGATGAAAAGAGTTTTTGTCTGTAAATAAGTAAAGTCGATTTTTTTAGGTCAGGTAGTGGAAAAATAGCTCATGAAGCAGAAGGATTATCATGATAGTGGGAATAGAAAGAAAAACTAGCTCGATTTGAACTAAGAATGACGGATAGCAGCAGAAGAAGAAGGAGAAGGAGAGTAACCTCGGTAGACTCTGAAGAAGAAACAAAGCCAATCTTGCCAGAAGAAGAGTGGACAGAAGAGGAGATAAGTGAAGTTTCTGAGCAGAGAGAGGGTTCGAGGCATAGGGTGATGACAAGCGAGATAGATCAAATTAGAGCCGAACTAGTATTCGAGAGAAGTTCGGCATTATTGGAATCAGGTTATTGGGCACCAATAAACCTAAACAAATAGAGACAGTCTTATTATTAAGTTGTCGGTTAGAGACGTTAAGCTATCGGTTGACGAAGACTGTCTCTATTTGTCAATGGTTTCTCTCGGGGATGAGACACATAACTGGGGAATGGATGATGAAGAAGGGTCTGACGAGTACTGGCATTTTTTGGGTAGGTATGAATAGCTCCCGAGAGCGAGATCGCTCTTGGAGCAGAAGCGATAGAGATTGCCCTTCAAAGGCGATCTCGTTTACTCAAATAATCAGCAGGAAATTCTGCCACAGCATGAATTTCTCATTCCTTAAATACCTTTAAAGCTGACTTGGCTATCCATTTCTGATGCTATGGGTTGAGGGGTAGAAGTTTTTTTGTTGAGGAGTAACACCCCGATCTGGTTCAAGGCAATACCAGCCAAAATTACCACACCACCAAGATATTGAGCAGTAGTAGGAGCTTCTCCCAAAATCCAATAAGCAGCTAAGATCCCTGCAATCGGGTTAAATGCAGTAGCTAGAGAAACTTCACTAGCAGAACTAAGTTTCAAGCCACTAAACCAAAATAACTGTCCTCCTACAACAATGACCGCACTGTAAATCAACATCCATTGCCATAAAAAGGTTGATGTCAGATCCCTAAAATGTTCTACACCATATAGTACTGTTGCCAAAATAAAAAAGATTATTGTTCCCAAAAACATCCGAAAAACACTAAAGATACCTAAAGGAATTTGTTTTAGACTAACTTTACTAATCAAGCTGGCAACTGCTTTAAAAACAGCAGCAATGATAGTTAATAATTCTCCTTTGCCAATTGCTAAACCCATTCCCATCGATACTGCACTACTACTATCGGGAGTGCGAAGAGCTACGGTAAGGGACACGCCAATAAAAGAAACAATTGCCCCCATTACCACCCAATGGTTTACCTTATCTTTGAGCAACCAGACAGATAAAGCTAATACCAAAGGAGTATCTATTTGCCCAATCAAGACCACGTTATTAACGTTAGTTTGAGAAAGAGCAGTAAAAATTAAAGTCGGGACAATTACCGTACCCAAAATAGCAACAAGAGTTAGAGTCAGCCAACTTTTTAGACTGATTTGTTTTAATAATGGTACTCGCCACTGACGCTGGTAAATAATTAGCAACAGAATGAACGCACATAGATTTCCCACAAATAGAACGTTGCAAAAAGAAATCGGATTACGACCCTCAACTAAATTTTCTGCACCAAGTTCCGTTAGCTTGCGAGTAATGGCGTTAGCTGCACCAAAAATAACAATTGCCAGCAGTAAATAGGTTCTTCCCGAAGTGGGTAAGGAGAGAGATTTTCGATTCATCGCACTCTATAATTAGGGATATAAAAGCTTAACCTATTTTACTTTTACGGTAATGCAGTAGCCTCATCTAAGTTCTTGACGCTCTATTAGGATAGTTTTTCACGCTCTGGCTACACTACCCCGAGAGAAAACCTGGACGCTCGTAGTTTATTGTAGCCCCAGCGGTTATTGAGCAATTACCTTAAAATTGACAACAAGCAAGGCAAAAAATAGGTAACAAACTTTTTAAAAATCTGTAAAGGTAGCAAGAGAAAATTGCCTAATTGTTACGATTATTTCAATAGTTGTAATGCGGAAAATCAAAGACTTGCTAGCAATAAAATTAGTTGCTTTAAATAGCAACAAAGCAATCAATTCATTGCAATAATTAAGAAGATTTTAAATTATTTGACAGACTAAATCAAACAGTGATAAATTCCAATCAAGCTAAAATGAACTATTCAAAATAAAGCTCAAAATATTAAAACTATCCCTACAAATAAAAAGAAATAAATGAAGAGCGAGAATCAGAGAGATATTAACACACATCAGCAAAAGTTTCTGAATCAATTAGAACAATTAGCATCTCAAGCAGCTTCAGCCCAAGCCGAAATAGCCAGTGATGCAGCCAAGCATGAATTTAGAGTTAGATTTAATCATTACTTGCAAGAAAAAATGGCTCTAGCAGCACAAGAAACCTACTCTGAAGTATTGCATGAAGTACAAGAATTTATCAATCAATTTGCATTGGCTACCTCCGCAAGAGCTTTAGATCTAGAGAGTAGTACCGCCAAACAAATAGGTGAATTTAAACCAGCAACACCTCAGTTTGCCAGCTTCTCTGAAACTTTAGCTCAACAAAGAAGTCAGCAATCAGATTTGTTAAAATTAAATGATGTGCAACTCAACTCAGATTCAGATAAACAAGCACTAAGAAGTTTGGGGGTTAGCTCAGAAGACAATTTAGATGCCAAACAAATTGAAGCTAATTTTGTTGCTATTAATGAGAATAATAATCATAACGGAAACGGAGTGACTTCTGAATAATCTTCATAATTAATGCCAGTTGAAAAACAAGAGGAAAAAGTCATGGAAATACAACTACTTGAAAATAAACAAACCTTAAATTCTCGGACTTTGAGTATTATAGTTAACTTAAATCCCTGTCTGGCTGAGAATGAAACTTTGCTACTAGCTTACTACAAAAGAGTAAGGGCAACTTGGTCTAATTCTGCTATTAAGGCAGTGCAAAAAGCCACAGGATTGAAATTGACTAATAAGCTGAATCGTTGTCAATTTGCTATTGAAGCTGCTAGGCAAGAATTGCAATTCATGCAAGCAGAAAGCCGTGAAATTAATTGTTATCTTGAAGTAGAAGAATTACCTGTTGCTATTAACCATATTGTTGAGGAGTTACCAAGCATTACTTTTTTCCAAGTAGAAGAATTTAATCAAGAACAAAAGAGGTATCTAACTCCACAAAAGCAACTACAAATTGCACAAGAGCAAATCCTTGAATTAGAAGCACAATACAGAATCATCTGCTGAGAAAGATCAAACCCCCAAAGCAATATTTCAAGCAGTTGGAGTAATAGAAGGAGAAGTAGAATCTCAAGACAATAAGTTAAAAGTGTCGATAGGCGCCCAGAGCTATGACTTAAAGTTTGTACCTGGAGCTAAAAAGAGGCAATGGTCAAAACTTAAGCAAGAGATAGAGGCTCAAGGGAGCTGCCAAAAAACATTAATTGTGTATCCCCAAGCAAATCTAAACAAGAAAGGAGAGGTAAAAATTACCTTTGCACTCAGTAATGTACAATCGTCTTCTCAGTCGGTCAACCGT
>JBFRWK010000194.1:0-28155 GCA_051439545.1 Xenococcaceae cyanobacterium
TCGACCACAATCGCTGTATCCTCTGTACCCGTTGCATTCGGGTCTGCAACGAAATTGAAGGAGCGCACGTCTGGGATGTCGCCCAAAGAGGGGAAAACTGTTACATTGCCTCTGGCTTGAGCCAACCTTGGGGCGAAGTAGAGGCTTGTACTTCTTGTGGTAAATGTGTTGATGCTTGTCCGACAGGGGCAATTTTCCGTAAAGGAACAACCTCTGCTGAAAAACAACGCGATCGCGCCAAACTAGAATTTGTCGTCAATGCCAGAGAAAAACAGGAATGGACGAGATAATTAGTAATCAGTAATCAGTAATCAGTAATCAGTTAGATGAACAAAATTAAATTTGCTACGGTTTGGTTGGCGGGATGTTCGGGTTGTCATATGTCTTTTCTGGACATGGATGAATGGTTGATCGAACTGGCTAAATATGTTGATGTAGTTTACAGTCCAGTAGGTTGCGATCTTAAAGAATATCCAGAAGACGTTGATGTCTGTTTAGTCGAAGGGGGAGTAGCTAACGAGGATAACTTAGAATTAATTCGCCTAGTTAGGAAAAGAACTAAAATCCTCATTTCTTTTGGCGATTGTGCGGTAACTGCTAATGTGCCAGCAATGCGGAATATGTTGGGAGGTTCCGAACCAGTGCTAAAGCGAGGTTATCTAGAATTAGCAGACGAAACACCACAATTACCCCACGAACCAGGAATTGTCCCAGAATTGCTCGATCGAGTTCTTCCCGTCCATGAAGTAGTAACAGTAGATATTTTTATGCCAGGTTGTCCCCCTGATGCTGCTCGGATTAGGGCAACTATTGAGCCATTACTTAAAGGAGAATCACCGAAGATGGAAGGGCGCGCCATGATTAAATTTGGTTAGTTATTAGTCATTCTCATAAGGAATGACTAATCGCAGTGAAATAGGTAATTATCACTTGGAAAGTTTTATATTTAATTCCGCCTAGCTACTTAGATCATTATTATGTCCAGGAAATTGACTGAATCATCAGATTATAAAGAGCGTTTTGAAAAGAAATTTGCTCCTATATTTCGTGAAATAAGGGAGTTGAGAACCGACATTTATCATCAGGAAGGATTCCTCTTCATTAGATTTCACAAATACACTGTGGAAGAATTGCTTCAAGCAGAGCATTACAGCAAGATTGATAGCTTTTCTAAAAAGATAAAAGATGATGTTGTCAATTGGGATTTGAGGGGTAATTTTTCAGAAATTGGCAAGGCGGAATACAAGAAAATATGTAAGAGAACTAAAAATGCTCTCAAACGACAAGGTAGACGTGCGACTCTCCCATATGATGAACTAAACTTTCATATTTCTGCTCCAGAGGGGCATCTTCCACGAAGCCTGGAGCTTCGCGGGAAAAATTTGGGATTCGCAGGAGAGTCAAGATGGATGGCTCTTTTCGCTCGATTAGGGCTATGTATGAGAAGAAGGAAATAGCGTCACCCCGTAAAGAACATCTGACAATGCGGAGGTGAATTATTGGCGTTCTCTTGTTTACTCACCGAGTCCAATCCATCGTAAACCAGATTTTTCAAAATAAGAATTACTGACAAAATATGGAGGAAACCATGACTAAAAAAATAGTAATCGATCCAGTTACGCGCATTGAAGGTCATGCCAAAATATCAATCTATCTGAATGATGCGGGAGAAGTAGACGACGCTCGCTTTCATGTGGTTGAGTATCGAGGCTTTGAAAAATTCTGTGAGGGTAGACCATTTACGGAAATGGCAGGGATTACGGCTCGTATTTGCGGGATTTGTCCAGTGAGTCATCTTCTTGCTGCTGCTAAAACTGGGGATAAAATTCTGGCGGTAAAAATTCCCCCTGCTGCTGAAAAACTACGACGACTGATGAATTTAGGACAGATCACTCAGTCCCATGCCCTTTCCTTCTTTCACCTTAGTAGCCCGGACTGGCTTTTGGGCTGGGATAGCGATCCCGCTAAACGCAATGTCTTTGGTTTAATTGCTGCCGATCCCGATTTGGCTAGGGCAGGAATTCGCTTGCGACAGTTTGGACAAACCGTGATTGAATTATTAGGAGCGAAGAAAATTCATGCTGCTTGGGCTGTTCCTGGGGGCGTGCGATCGCCTTTATCACCAGGAGGAGTTGCTTGGATTCGCGATCGCCTGCCAGAATCTCGCGCTACAGTAAAGATGGCTCTAGATTTGTTTAAGAACCTAATGGAAAGCTTGACCACTGAAATTGAGCAATTTGGTCATTTTCCTTCTCTATTTATGGGTTTAGTGGGCAAAAATGGTCTTTGGGAGCATTACGGCGGTCGGATTCGCTTTACCGATAGTGAAGGTAATATTGTTGCCGATGGACTCAGCGAAGACGATTACCAAGACTATTTAGGGGAAGCAGTAGAAAAATGGTCTTATCTCAAATTTCCTTACTATAAACCTTTAGGCTATCCTGATGGTATCTATCGAGTTGGCCCTTTAGCACGAGTTAATATTTGTTCTAGTTTTGGCACACCAGAAGCAGACAAGGAATTACAAGAATTTCGCGATCGCGCTGGTGGAGTAGCTACTTCTTCTTTCTTCTATCACTATGCCCGTCTACTAGAAATCCTAGCAGCTTTAGAAAGAATTGAAAAACTGATCGATGACCCCGATATTACCTCTCAACGGGTTCGTGCCAATGCAGGAATTAACCAATTAGAGGGTATTGGTGTTAGTGAAGCCCCAAGAGGCACTCTATTTCATCATTATCAAGTCGATGAAAATGGCTTAATTCAAAAAGTTAATTTAATTATTGCTACAGGACAAAATAACTTGGCAATGAATAAAACTGTAGCTCAAATTGCCAAACATTATATCCAAGGTACAGAAATTACAGAAGGGATGCTTAACCGAGTCGAAGCTGGCATTCGGGCTTTCGATCCTTGTTTGAGTTGTTCTACCCACGCAGCAGGACAGATGCCTTTGCACGTTCGACTAGTTGGGGCTGACGGAAGTGTATTAAATGAGGTTTATCGGGATTAGGAGGACTTGTAGCCAAAATGTTGAATTTTTTTGATGAAAGTGACGCTAAAAGCTAAGAGCTAAGAGCTACAGACGATATCATCTGTAGCAAACATTTAGGTATTTCATATAAGTAAAGATCGCTTTATGTGGATAGTTGAGAAAAAAGTAGGTATTTTTACTCATTATTTAACTCCTTCAAACAAATTTCAACCAGGAATAGAAAAAGCAAATAAATTCCTTTCCAGGGAAATGGCAGAGGCTATGGTTAAAGTTCATGGAGGGGTAGTTCGCCAATTCAAGAAAACTTGATTTAAAGACACAGTTTAAGGTACTCTGCTGTAAGATGACGGAGTACTTTGGACTTCATCGACTCATAAAGGCTAATACAGTAAAGTATTTTCTCATAATTTCGCAATTATTTTATAAGTACTCTAAGAGTGCGGAGCGTTTAAAAATAGGGGATTTAACCTAATGAAGCTTGAGGCGATCGCGCGAGCGCGCTTTCTGAGAATTTTGTTTCTGTATATAACAATTTCCGAGTTTTATTAAAAAACGTCAAAACTGCTGGACATAATTGCTAGATTGTGAATGCAAATCAATCTGGTACTTTACCGAGGAGAAATATCATGACAATTACACTAGTTGGCGTTTTCTTTTTAGGCTGGTTGCTAGCTGCTACTATCGGCACTTATGCTTATTTTGCTAACGAACAAAAGTCTTAATAAGTTCGCGATTTATCGCCCTCATCGCTCCAAATTTTTAGTAATAGGAGGTACAAATGTCATATTTAACCAAGAGTCAACGGCAATCGGTTTCCCTAGATTGCCACTTAGATCACTACCAGCAGTATCTAACTCTTCAAGTACAAATCTTGAAACTCAAATTGAAAGAAGAAAAATTGAGAGATAAACTCGTTTATCAGTCCCTCAAAGATAACATATCTAGTAGAGAAAAGATAGTCACTCACTAAAAAAAAGTACGGTTAGAACTATGCTAATCGAGCAGAAGTCACTTATCGATATTGATAATTGGCTTCTGTTACTTGCTAGTTCTAACTATTATTAAAATCAGACAGCCAAGAGCGATCGCCTCTTTTGGTTATTGAGGCTCTAGTGTCATACAATAACCTGAGTTCAACTAAATAAATTAAACCGAAAGAGGTAAAGGGTGTGGAAAACGATCGCTTAATTATTTATCACAAGCATCCCACCAGTGCGCGGGTTATGTTTTTTGTCTTAAATGGTTCTATTTGTCAATTTGATGGCTTACCTCCTTCTTCAAAAATTGTTGAAAGCAGTATTTCTGAAGAAGGAGTTGTTGACTATCCAGAAAAATTAATTGCCAGTAGTAAAAAAAGATTGGGACTATCTGACAATATCCTTGAGATTGAAAAAACATTTCAAGCCATAGTGCAAGGTTCCGCCTCAACCGTAAAGGTTTATTTAGCTGGTTTTACCACTGTCGATCCTCCTAGGGAACAACTAGCAGATTTAGGAGGCAAGTTTATTAGTATTACCGAAGCACGCTCTTTACCATCAATCGAAATAGAATTATTAGGCTTGGCTTACTCATTTTTAATGGATTGAGCGAACAAAATGATAAGAGCGATCGCGCACCGACTATCAGATAAATTTAACTAGTAAGAGGCTCACTGAGATTTATTGAGTTTGATTTCTTCTTTATAAGCTTTTTGTTTTAAATCTAATGACCAATTCCAAAGCCAGCGACCATAACCAGCACACTGACGCATCAGTGTTCTTTGTTGGTTATTGAGCTTGAGTTTGGTTTTGTAAGCTAGGTATGACATACTGGTATTGTATATCATATTGATACCATTATCAATGGCTAAAATACAAATTAGCGTTAGGTTGGAAAAGAAAGAGAAAGAACTGCTAGACCAGTATTGTTTGTTGACGGATAGAACCCAGACTGATGTAATTAGAGAATTAATCAGAAGCTTAAAAAGAAAGATGCCTAAAACCTAGACATCTTAGGGATGATTGTTAAGGTTTGTCTAGGAAAATCTAAGCTAGACCGAAGCTCCTACCGAAGCGATCGCACTCTTGCCCAAATGCCTATAGATACTAGTCTTTACAAAATAAATTAAATTTTTTCGAGTAAGGCTTGAGTAATCTGTTCTCGCTCTTGAGACAAACTTAGTTTTGATTCTGCCCTACCACCAGACCCTACCTAAAAGGGTGCTGCGACCATAACGCTGTTTGGTCGTAGGGGGGTTCGGGCAACTGATTATCTAGATTCTGCGACCATAGCCTAGCTTGGTCGTAGAGTATGTCAATACGACGATACCAATAACGAGCATTCCACAAATCTCCTTCATTGGTAATGCAGGTAAGCATGAACCCAAGCACAGTCTCGATCGCTCTGGGTATCGATTAGTTTATGAGATTGGTGCCAATCATCCTGATAGTCGTACCATAAAGCTTGTAGGGCGAGGGGATAACTTGTTATTTGTTCGGGGTTTTGCCGTCTGAATTCTTCGATATTCATTGCTATCGATCGAGATTTTAATCAAATATTTCTTCTTTGGTTCTTACCTTTGTCTCTACTTCTTCGACAGTTGACTTATAGACTTCATAAGTAGATTTACATATATTAGGATTTGCTATTATGTTTGTAACACTTCTTTAACTAAGACGATCGCTTGTTCGGGATTACGAGCAATTAAAACCTTTTCGGGAGATAAACTCTTAAAAAACTCTTTGCTTATAGGATTATCGTTTAATAAAATGACTTTTTTTTGATTTTTTAAAGCTAGGGCAATTTCTGAAGCCGTCCCCGTTCCCATTCCACAAGCAATAACAACATCGGAAGAAAGCACATTAATATTATTACGAGCGTTGCCTAGATCGGTGATAATCGCAATATCCACATCTTCAGCAAGATTACTAGTATCTTTACCAGGTAATATCCCTACAGTTAAACCACCAGCTATTTTGGCTCCTTTGTTAGCAGCTTCCATAACTCCAGCTTTTCTGCCACCTGTAAGCAAAATCCAACCATTTTGAGCGATTAATTGTCCCAATTGATAGGCATTATCTAAATCACGAGGAGTAGCAAGATTGCCTACTCCCATCACTCCAATAATCGTTTTCCTCATAAACTTTATCCTAAATTCTTTTGATATATCTCGAAGAACAGTTACAAATATTAGTATGTGTCGATCGATCTAAAATCTCTTTATATATGCCAAAAAAAGTTATTATTGCTTCCGATGCTCAGATTGTAGTTGATGCTGGTGCTGCCGTAGCTAATCGTGGAGGTAATGCAGTTGATGCAGCCATTGCTGCTACTCTTAGTTCTATGAGTACTAACTTAGGAATTATTTCCCCTGGTGCTAGTGGGTTTATTACTATTTGGCGCAAGGGCGAAAACCCAATTGTCATCGATGCTTATGCAGAGATGCCAGGACGAGGATTGGATTCGGTCAAGTTTGGCAGTGGCATGAAAGAGGCATTTTTTGATTATGGTGGTGGCACGAGTACAATGGTGGGTTATGGTTCTGTGGCTACCCCTGGGATATTTGCGGGTTTGGGTTTAGCAGCCGAAAAATATGGTAATCTTCCTTGGTCAGAAATCGTCGCCCCAGCACAACAGCAGGTAGAAAAAGGCTTTCCTCTCTCTAGAGTAGCAGCCGAATATTTTTCCTATACCCATCAAATTATTTTTGGTTGGCATCCCGATAGTTATCAAGTTATTCATAAAGCTGACGGTAGCTATTTACAGTTAGGAGATATTGTTAAACTTCCCCAACTAGCTAAGAGTTTACAGTCGATCGCCGAGGGCGGAGTAGATGTTTTGTATCGTGGAGAATTAGGCGAAAAAATTACTACAGAAATTCAAGCAAATCAGGGATTACTCACCCTAGAAGATTTAGCTCACTATCGAGCCATAGAGCGATCGCCTGTTATAATTAATTTCGGAGATTGGGAAATTGCCACTAATCCTTCTCCCGCAGTAGGTGGAACTTGTTTGGCAGCGATGCTCTTATTAATGGATCAGCGATTGACTTACCTATATCCAAAAGGTCGATCCCAATACGAATGGAACGCAGAAACAGTAAGACAAATAGCCGAGATTCAACAAGCAGTATTACAATATCGCAGTAACTATTTAGAAGGAGTAAGTGAAGAATTAATAGAGCCAGCAGCAGCCCGTTTACTGGCAATGGCAGCTAAAGATGATTGGCAACAGTTGACTAAATCTCCCTCCACAATTCACATCTCCGCAGTGGATAGTGATGGTTTAGCCTGTTCGATCTCTGCCTCCTCTGGATATGGTTCGGGGGTAATGGCTGGCGGTACGGGTTTATGGCTGAATAATTCTTTGGGGGAAATTGAGTTGCATCCTCAAGGTTTACATGACTTATCTCCAGGTACTCGCCTCACCTCTAATATGGCACCAACAGTCTGTCGACACGCAGATGGCAGCGTACTGGCGATTGGTTCTCCTGGGGCATCCCGCATTACTACCGCCCTCGCCCAAGTCTTATTTAATTTTATTAGTTTAAATCTATCTCTAGAACAAGCCATATCTCATCCTAGATTGCACTTTGAAGTTTTTAATAATACCCCCGCGATCGCTTTTGAAGCTGATTTGAATGTAGAAGCATTAAATTTAACCAGTCGTCAATTTGAGGGACTGTCAATGTATTTTGGAGGAGTTCAAGCTGCTTGTTGGAGTCCTACTAATGGTTTGACTGCTGCTGCCGATCCTCGTCGTACTGGAGGCATAGCCTGGGGTGAAAATTAAGGGGTTTAACTTAATATAGCTGTACAAGATGAGGTTAGGACATTTTATGAAGAAATAGCAAGTAGCAAGTAGAGCGGAGACCCCGCGCCACCTGAGGGCGCAAGCCTTGCGCCCCTACTAACCAAAGCTCAATTTATTCCCGATTTTGCAATTTTTTGACCAATTCTGTAAAAGGTTGCCAATCATCTGATTCGACAATTGGCTGCCAAACTGACTCAATTACAGGACGCAGTAAAGCTGTTTGGGGGTTGTAATCATTTAGTCGATCGCTGATTTTTTCTCGTTCTTCTGGAGGAATTTTAATTAAACATTGATAATATAGATCGCGCCATCGATCGTTTATTTCTGAAGTAAAAGAAGCATTTTCTAAAATTATTGACTTGTCCTCATACCAACCAAGATTAAAACCGCCAGCTAGTTCGGCGAAGAATTGATGATAACCTATATCGGTATTTCTGAGTAATTTAAGGGTCAATGTTAATAAATCTGCTGTTTCGGGAATAAATAAGTTTTCCAATCCCAGTTTTTGCAACATCAATTGTTGATAAGCGGAACTATAATGGTCATCAAATTGAGCTAAAGCAGCTTGTAAATCCTCAACGGAGACAAGCATACTCAAAGGGACTTGGAGCATTTCTAAATTTAGCTTACAGATAAAAGGTTGATTTCCATAGCTGTATCTTCTGCCATAATCAAAATAAGCAGCCGTAAACTGAGGATCGTAAGTAGGAATAAAAGCATAGGGGCCATAATCGAAACTTTCCCCTGTAATTGACATATTATCTGTATTTAATACTCCATGACAAAAACCTGCTGCCATCCACTGTGCTACTAGTATGGCTACTCTTTCGACTAATTCTCCATAGAATTTAAGATATTTTTCTGGAGTATTGGGAATATGAGGATAGTAAATAGCGATCGCAAAATCTAATAGCTTCTGAATCAAATCCGATCGCTTGAGATAATGTAGCCTTTCAAAAGTGCCAAAACGAAGATGAGAAAGACTTACTCTAATCATCACAGAAGAACGAGTAGGAGAAGGCTCATCCCCTCGCCAAAGGGCTTCTCCCGTCTCGATTATACTTAAACATCGAGAGGTTTTTACTCCTAGAGACTGTAACGCTTCTGCTGCTAAAACTTCTCGAACACCTCCCTTGAGAGTTAGTCTACCATCAGCAGTCCGAGAATAGGGTGTTCTTCCCGAACCTTTTGTGCCTAAATCGTAAAGATTGCCATCTATCCCCCTAATTTGCCCATAAAGGAAACCTCTGCCATCTCCGAGAAAAGGGTTATACTGTCCAAACTGATAACCGTGATAGCGTAAAGCTAAAAAGGAGGTGACAGATTCAAATTTGCCAAAAGCTTCGATAAAATGTTCGTCTTTAACGGATTCTGGCTGTAATCCTAATAATGGTAATAGAGAATCGTTACGAAAACGAAGAGTATGTTGCGGAAATTCGGCTGCTGCTACTTCATCGTAGTAGTCATTACCTAAATTTTCTAAAGCTGGTTCGTATTCAAGATGGAGAAAAGGGTTCACAGAGATTCCAGTTAAAGAAATTAGGACTATTTCCGATTATTGTACGATCTTCGCCCCAAGGAAAACAAGAGACCTATGGGCAAAAATAAATAAAACAATCAAAACTAATAGCTTCTGCCCTCTGCTCCTTTGCGCCTCTGCCTCCACTCAACCAGGATTTTAGAGAGTGGGTGCAAGAAGTCTAAAGGACGATCGATCGGCTTTAGGTGAATTTATAAAGCTAAAAGCTGATAGCTGAAAGCTGATAGCTTACTGATAATCTATTGAATTTTACACTGTGATTAGAGCGATGATTTGCTTGACCTTCTCAGAGTAAACATCATCTGCTAAAACAGATTCTAATCCTTCTAGAGCGATAGATTTTTGCAAATCTATCCAAGATTTACAACCACCATAACTAGAATGGTAAGGAATTAAAATTGGTCGATCGAGTTTATAGACTCTAAGTAATAAAATAGATAGGGGTTGATGGGGTTTCCATTTCAGGCGATCGCTTATCATCTGCTCATTCCAGATATGATATGGTTGCAAAAGATTAACTCGATCGGGGCTTTGGATCTGTACAACTTGAGTAATATTAGCTAAACTCCCAATTCTGACATTCTTTGGATGCCAACCAGACTCTACTACAGTAACTTTGTCTGCATATTCTGGTTTAAGTAGATCGGGTTTTTGATGCTCGTAGGTAGGATATAACCAAACTTGGGTATGTTGAATAGAAAAGTTTTTGCCAGTTTCCCTAATACCCCCTTTACGGAGTAGCATAATGGTTTCTCCTGCTTCTAAGGCTTCAACTGCCACAGCCCATTCTTTCAAAGCACGATCGAGTTGTTTGCTATTTGTAGATAACATTATCTTAATTTAGAGATAAACTCCTGTACCAAGGTTAAAGCTGGTTGTTGAATTTCGTGTCCCATCGTAAATTCTTGATATTTAACTTCTACACCAATAGCCGTTAATTTGTCTTTTGCTTGATGTGCTGCTTCTAGAGGAACAACGGGGTCTTCTGTCCCATGTAAAATTAATACGGGAGGAAAATCAACTTTTTCGTCTTGTTTTTGGGGTTGATAATGAAGATACCCACTCAAACTACACAAACCAGCTAACGGCAAAGTTAACCCTACATCCAAAGTCATTGCTCCTCCTTGAGAAAAACCAGCCATAATTGTATTCTCTAAAGGGATTCCCGTATTATTAGGTAAAGATAGTAACCAGTCTCTTACTAACTGCCTACTCTCAGCTAAACCAGTATATTCTTGAGTTTCTAAAGCATACCAAGCTCTTCCTCCTGGTACTTGTGGATGCGGAAAAGGAGCATTCGGAAAAAGATAGGTAAAACCAGGTAAATTGAGCATAAAAGCTAAGGGAGCTAGATCTTGGTAATTTGCTCCCCAACCATGCAGCATTACTAATAGATTAGTTGGTTTTTCTCCTGAATTGGAAGGCACAGAAATAGCTTCGAGAGTTTTTTGGTCGGTCATTGGTTATTAGTTGTTAGTGGCTTTGTTGTTAGATAATAAACAAACCATAATTTAGTAATTCTACTTGCTTTCAAGCTCTAAATTATGCTCTTTCTGGTTTCCTCGACATAGAATGCAGTTTCTTTCTCAAATAGTGGTCGCGACCGCGTTTAAATCTACCTCAAATTTTTTGCGATCGAAATAATAGTCATTTCCTAAAAACTTTACTATTCGAGTTGTATCGTCTTCGGCATTTTGTAAACAAGTGGATGCTCCAGGAGAAGGAGTAATATTAAAAATAATCTTATCCCCCAATATTTTCGCTTCTCCTAAATCTAAACTTTTAGTTTCTAGATTAACAATTTGTGGTCGAATTCCTCCATAGCCTTTCGCAAAGGTAAGATCGCTTAATTTAATTGAGGGAATAATTTTTTTGACTTCTTTAATAAATAATCTTTTACCAATAACAGGAATATCGTAAAGTAGATTGACCAAAATATACTTAAAAATTGTTAGATCTGAGAGGATTTTCAAGAAACTTTGAAAAGCTTTTAAACTCAATCCTGCTGTTTTAAAATATGTGTATATGGTGGCGTAATTATGCCGTTCTAACATTGGTAAAACTTTGGCAGTTGGGCCAAATCTAGTCATGGTGGGATCGTCTACTTCAGGATCGCCATGAATAGCAGCAAAAGGCAACTTAGGACGTTGAACACCATAAACTTTTCCTTTGAGCATTTCTGGAGCAAAATAAAAGCTTCCAGCAGCACTAAGAAGAGCATATTGCTGACCGTAACCTAAAGATTTTGCGAGTAATAAACTATGCGCTCCTGCCATTACAGCAACAGTTTTAGTTACAATCTTTTTTTGTCCTGCTTTAATCAGATAAAACTCATTTTGTTTGACTATTTTAGTAACTTTTGTTTCCATCATTACATCAATAGTTTTTTCGGCTTTATTTAGAGCATTACCTAAAAAAGATTCGGCTAATTTTTGAAAATTAATTGTATAACCGTCAAGAGTAAATAGAGCGATAATTTCTTCTTCTGCGTCTCTTTCCCAGACTACTTTAGGTTCAATCTTCTCTATTTCTTCTCTATTTAGTAAGCGAATATCGGGAAATAAACTTTTAAACTCTTGATATCTCGATCGCAATTTGCCCACTTGTTCCCGACCAACTGCCAAGACCATTTTATGATACTTGGTGTAAATTTTACCATCGCGATCTTGTTGCAAAAGATAATTTTTAACCAAAGTAGCAGCACGATTTACTTTGGTAGCTTTTTCCAAACTATAGTTTGTTTCGATATCTCCGAAATGAAGAGTCTGGCTATTACTATTTTTATGAGAATTAACTAAAGCAACGGCAGAGTTTTTCTCAATCAGAGCAATTTTTTTGACATTAGTATAATTGCTAAGAGTATATAGCAGAGAAGTACCACATACTCCCGCACCGATGATTACGACATCGTAGATGTTGCTTTTTTCTAGAGACATCAACTTATTACTTACTACTTATTACTGACTACTTACTACTGATGACCCACCCCTCAACCTATGTTATTATAGTAACTTCTCGTTCCTTTCGCATCTAAGGCTTCTCCCAGACGAGTTAGTCCATGCACATAAGCAGCAGTACGGATATCTATGCCCAATTTTTGGGCAAGAGTCCAAGTTTCTTGGGTTTCCGTTTCCATTTTGACTTGAAGTCGTCGATTTACTTCTTCTAATGTCCAATACCATCCGTTACGATTTTGCACCCATTCAAAATAACTAACTGTTACACCACCAGCATTAACTAGAATATCGGGAAAAATATAGATTCCCTTAGACTCCAAAATAGGATCGGCAGCAGAAGCAATAGGGCCATTGGCAACTTCAAAAATAAATTTAGCTTTAACATCATGGGCATTATCTGCCGTAATTTGATTTTCTAAGGCAGCAGGGATTAAAACATCTACATCTAAAGCCAATAACTCTGCATTACTAATTATTTGATGTTCTACAATATTACAAACCGTATCCTCGCAGTAGACAGCTTTAATACTACGACTACTATTTTTATATTCGCGAATACTGGGAATATCTAGGCCTTGCGGGGTATAAATTCCTCCTTGAGAATCACTTACTGCCACTACTTTATATCCTGCATTAAATAATAACTCTGCTAGACTCGCTCCTGCATTACCAAAACCCTGTATTGCCACGGTAGTATTTTGAGGGTGACGATCGAATTTGGGTAAAGTTGCCTGAATCACATAAAATGCTCCTGTAGCTGTCGCTGTATTTCTACCTTCACTGCCTCCTAGAGTTAAGGGTTTTCCCGTTACTACTCCCCGCGATAATTGACGTTTGATAATGCTATACTGATCCATCATCCAACCCATAATCGTAGCGTTGGTATAGACATCAGGAGCGGGAATATCGACATCAGGGCCAATAAAATCGGCGATCGCATCTACATAACCCCGACTCAATCTTTCTAATTCTGCTTTGGATAATTCTTTAGGATTGACGGTAATTCCGCCTTTAGCACCGCCAAAAGGCAAATCCAACAAGGCACATTTAAAAGTCATCCAAAAGGCTAGAGATTGTACCTCATCTAAGGTAACATTAGGATGGTAGCGTACCCCTCCTTTGCCTGGCCCTCTAGTATCGTCGTAGCGTACTCGATAACCTTGAAAAACTTGCAAAGAACCATCATCCATCCTCACGGGAATCGATACAGTTAAACTAGTTTTCGGATGTCTCAATCGCTCGATCGCATCTTCTGATAGAGAAGTATATTTTAATGCTTGCTCTAATCTTTTACTAGCATCGGCAAGTAAAGAAGGCTTAGTTTTTTGACGATTAAATCTTTCTCCCTGAGGCGAAATAGAAGAAGTTGAATTGCTATTTACCGAAATACTACTTTGAGTCATAAAAAGACCCCCAAATTTTTTTTGATTTTTCAATTTGATAATTAAACACAAGCACTGGATAGTTACTCAATTTTTTCTACTCGAGCCAATGCAAGCTTCTATCCACACCTTCATTGAAACAAGAAAAAATGTATAAATGGCTACTTTTTAATATCTGTTTACAAAATGTAGCTTCCAAGCTATTAGCTATTAGCTATCAGCTTTTAGCTTTTAGTCACCGATCGAATTTAAATCTGTGTGGTCTACTCAACCCAAAAGTGCGGTAACTAAATAGACCAGATTTTCGCGAGTTATTTACCAAACATTAAGGCATTGAAGCGGAGCGTCTTTTTTTTTCTACCTAAATATTTTTCCAGTTCATTTACAAGGAATAAGCATAAAACTTAAAACGAAACTCAGAACTCTACTTTCAAGTTGCGCGATCGCCTTTTTCTTTCTAGATTTTCAATTATATTCTAAAAAGGAACAGCGAGCAATCTTAATGATGAATTTTTTTGAGGGATTGAGCCGAACTCAAATTGCTCAAAAGCTTAACTTACCTGTAGGAACAGTTAAAAATCGGGTCCGATTAGCATTTGTCAGACTAAAGAAACTTTTACAGCCTCCAAAATTCAGTTTTCTTTTTTCCGTTAGCCTTCTCTTTTTAGCGATTGCCTAAAATTGGCTCTTGAGAACTCCTCTCTTTGGGTAACGATTGATGCGATCGATTGATTTAGCCAAGAAATTTTGGCTATTGGTGATCCGCTTTCACCTCAACAAGCGTATTAATTACAAAGCTAACAAACAAATTAAATCAATTCTGTATACAAAGGAGAACATTATGTCTAACAAAATCAAAAACGCAACTAAAGTATTGCTCTCACTTGGATTGCTATGTGCAAGCGTACTACCTTCAAATTCTGTAAATGCTCAAACAAGAAAATATTCAGTAACAGCATGGATTGAGATTACTGGATGCACGGATGACATTGTGGATCATTCTCTAGAAATTTATGGTAATGCTCGAATTGATGGAGTAGAAAAATGGGAGATTAAACGAGACAACGCAGTCGATAAAGAATGTGGTAATACAATCCAAGTTCTCACTAACCACCCTGTTAGCTCTCCTAATTTCTACTTGGATCTAAAACTGCAAGATCGAGATCGTGGAACTGCTGATGACCTAATTGGTGAATTTGTTGAACCCATCAATGTTAACCAACAATGGTATCAAAGAACATGGGACAATGGAAACGGTGAAGCAAGCAAACTCGTCATCAACGTGAAACCTGGTTAGTAACAGATTCACTCAATAGAAGTGCTTAGGCAAAAACAAATATGTATTGTCAAATCATTATTGCCGATTAAAATTGCCTGTTATTTGATTGCAGGCAATCTTTATTCTAGTAGGACTTACGCATTGACAAAAAAATCAAAATAGGAGTATGGCTTTCTGGACTTATAGCTTGATTTTTATGTTCAGCACCAAACGATTAAGCCAAGGTAAGATTATTGGTGTGTATAGGTTTCAAGTTTTTCGCTCCTAACAAAATCTAAGTTCGGTTAATAGAAAAGAAGCAATCTAAAACGATCTGGATCGAATCTCATCTTTTTAAGGTAGTTTAAAGAGAAAATAGCAATTAATTTTTTGATGAAATTAAAAGATGCGGACGATCGCGAATTAATAAGTCGCTTAAGAGCGTCAGACTCTCAAGCAATGGAGATTCTATACGATCGCTATGCTGGATTAGTTTACAGTGTGGCTTTTAAAATTTTACAAAACAATTCTGATGCAGAAGAGTTAACCCAAGACGTTTTTATAACTTTGTGGCAGCGAGATCATTATCAGCCCAAACGCGGAAGTTTGAAAAGTTTTTTAGGTTTGCTAACTCGTCATCGCGCGATTGATAAACTACGCAAACGTAACACTACCCAGAAATTTCTCGATCGATGGCAACTAAATATATATGAAAGTTCATCTAGTACTCTTCCTTTAGAAGAAGCCCAAAGCCAAGAGCAACAAAAACAGTTACAAAAAGCATTAAGTCTTCTTCCAGCCGAACAGCGAGAAATCCTAATGATGAATTTTTTTGAGGGATTGAGCCGAACCCAAATTGCTTCAAAGCTTAACTTACCTGTAGGAACAGTTAAAAGCCGAGTTCGATTGGCATTTGTCAGACTAAAGAGAATTTTACTAGAACAACGTAAAGATAATTAACCAAGAGGAATTATGGAAATTAATACATTGAATTCAGAGGAATTAGAGTTACTAGCAGCAGGTTACGTTTTAGACGATTTAGACGAAGCAGAAATGGCGCAAGTAGAGCAATTAATTCAATCGTCTCCAGCTATGCGCGAGCAAATCCGTCAATCTCTAGCTGTCATGGGGATGTTAACAAGTGATGCCGATCCCATATCACCCCCTGTTGGTTTGAAAAATAAAATTAAACAAGCATTTGATGAAGAAAAGGGTACTGTCTCCCTAAAATCTCGAGAACAAACCATAATTAATCTCGAAAATTGGTTTCAAGAAATATTTGAAGCAGGTTGGCAAACAGCAGCAGAATTGTTAGAAACTCCGACCCTCACACCTGCATTTAGAACTTCTGGAGTTGAAGGTGGTAGATTAATTTCCATAGGCTCAGATAACACACCAATAATTTTAATAGTTAGAGTTACCCAAACCTCGACCTCTAATCGAGATGTAGCAGTGGAAATTCTACCAGAGTTAGAACACAAATACTTACCAAGTGGATTACAACTAATGTTGTTAGATTCAGATGGAGATGCGGTGATGGAAGCTACTACTCGTCAAGACAACAAAAATCTTAAATTTGAATTTACTGGAACTTGCGGAGAAACTTTTAGTATTAAGTTGGAGTTATTTGATAATTTTGTCCAAGAAGACTTTATTCTTTAAAGCTGGATCAGCAAAGTAGTAGAACTCAAACTAGACGGCAATTTAGAGCTAGGATTACAAGTTAACTTGGCTATTGCTCCAGAAGCAAAGACAAGAGAAGTAGAAGTATCTGGTAGTTTACCTCCAGCACCACAACTTCAAGAAACTTACAATTTGTGGCAATATAATTACCGTAGCCTTAATTCGACGAGCCGTATTAGTGCCAAAAAAATCACTTATGATGGTTCAATTCAAAAACATTTGGCCGAATCTCGTCTTTTGGTCGATCGATTAAAGCAACAACTCAATGATTGGTTAAATTCGCCTCAATTTCAACCTATTTGGCGTAAGTTTATCGATAAAATCGTTCCCGACGAAACAATCAGAATTGTAATTCGCACCACTGACAAACAACTGCGTAAATTACCCTGGCATTTATGGGAATTATTAGAACAATATCCTTATGCGGAGATAGCTTTAGCCACTAACGACTACGAAAAGATAACAAACACTCGCACTACTCTAGAGGAACGAGGTATTTCCATCTTAGCGATTTTAGGAGATACTAGAGGCATCAATATCGCCGAAGATAAGCAAATATTAACTAATACGTTAACTCATGCCGAGTTGACTTTTTTATGCGAACCAAAACGAGAAGAAATTAGCGAACAATTATGGGATAAAAAATGGGATATTTTATTTTTTGCGGGACACAGTCAAACTGAGTTAGAAACAGGTCGAATTTATATTAATCAAGAAGATAGTCTCAGTTTAGAAGAATTATCTTATGCTTTAAAAAAAGCAGTCGATCGAGGGGGACTAAAAATAGCTATTTTTAATTCCTGCGATGGCTTGGGTTTAGCAAGTTTTTTAGAACAGCTTAATTTACCACAAATTATTGTCATGCGCGAACCCATACCAGATCGAGTCGCGCAGCAATTTTTAAAATATTTTTTAACCGATTTTGCTAGTGGTAAACATTTCTATTTAGCTGTTAGAGAAGCACGAGAAAGATTGCAAGGATTAGAGGGAAAATATCCAGGTGCAAGTTGGCAACCAATCATCGTCCAAAATCCAGGAATAGTCCTGCCAACTTGGTCGAGTTTAGCAGGAATTAGCGAGTCAAACAGTTCAGTAGTTGCCCCAACCACCCTCCTCACGCCTCAATACCAGCCAAATTCGAGAAGAAAGTTCTTAAAATATGGAGGTTTAATGTTATTGGGAATGTCTTTAACAGCCCTCCTCACCAAAATACTAAGACAAGCACCAGACAAACCTCAATTTGAGATCGAGCCAGTTAAAAATATTCAAATTGCTTCCTCAGGAGAAGTATGGTCTTTAGCTATTTCACCTGATGGAGAATTTATTGCCAGTGGGAATAATCATGGCACGATCGAATTTTTTAATCGCCACACTGGAGATATTACAAAAATCTTAGGAGAACATGAAAATGTAATTCGTGCTTTGGTGTTTATTCCTCAAACCGAGCGATTAATTTCTGGAGACGGAGATGGAAACATCAAAGTTTGGAATCGACAAAATAGTGCTTTAGAAAAGCAATTACAGGGTCATACTGCTAGTATTTGGTCATTAGCTATCAGTCCCGACGGTCAAACCTTAGTTAGTTGTAGCGAAGATGAAAGCATTAGAATTTGGAATTTGACAACTGGCGAAGCAAATGCAATTATCTTTTCTCATGATACGGTGGTTTATGGTCTAGCTTTTAGTCCTGATGGTCGAGTATTTGCTAGTGCAGGTAAAGATAAAATTGTCAAAATTTGGGATGTTGAAGATAGAAGCTTGTTAAAATCGTTTCCAGGACATCAAGATGCAATCAGAGCGATCGCGATTAGTCCCGATGGTCAATATTTAGTTAGTGCCAGTTGGGATAAAACTGTTAAAGTTTGGGAATTAGAGAGTGGTCATTTAATTGCAACTTTTGAAGGTCATCAAGATCGGGTTGTTACGGTGGCTATTAGTCAAGATTCTCAAACGGTATTTAGTGGCTCGATCGATAATACGATTAAAGTATGGAGCATTAAAAATGCTGAATTAATAACTACCCTCTCGCAACATCATAGTTGGGTTTTGGCATTAGCGATCGCTCAGCAAGAAAATTTATTAGTTAGTGGTGGCAAAGATAAAACTATTAAACTTTGGCAATATCGATCGATGAATTAGTTGCTTTCTTGCCAGATTCTCAATTTATTATCACTATCAGCGTTATGAAAATAATCAATTTCCTTTCGCTGTCAATCCTGGATTATTGATGGTTTCAGTTGACAACATTTACTCCGTTCCGATAATGTGAGTTACAAGAAACTTTATTGAATCCTCTGCATCATTGGCTAAGCTAAAAATTCATAGGGATACTGCTGTTGTTAAAGAGTTCGTACTGAACAATGACTTAACTACCATTGGTCGCGCACCGAATAACAACCTCATCCTGAGTGACCCAATTATCTCGCGCTGTCATGCTCAAATTAGCAGAGAAGCTGATGGCTATATTCTTACCGATCTCGACAGTTCCGATGGCACTTACATAAACGGCAAAAAACTACAGCCTCGTACACCTCGTTTATTAGCTAACGGTGACACGATCGATATTGGCCACTTTGAATTACAATTCTGCCTAAAAATAGAAGTTCCAACCCAGAGACGACAACCTTCATCTGGGGAAAGCACTATAGTAATAAATCCATTCAGCATAACTCGAAATGAAGAATCAGAACTATTAGAACGACTAGTTCTGCGAGGTCTCGATATCTTAACCATCGGGCGCGACGCGGACAATGATACGGTGATCGACTATCCAGTTGTGTCGCGTTTCCACGCCCAGATCAGGCGGAAAGAAGGTTCTTTTTATCTCATCGATCTTAATTCTAGCAATGGTACCTTTATTAATGGTAAACAGATCGAGGGTAAGCGCATTCTTAGAGCTGGTGACGTGATTCGCATTGGGCCTTGTCGCCTCACCTTGAACGTCGATGAAACTATCATCAAACAAAACGAAGAAGGCAATCTACGGCTTGATGCCATCCATCTGAACAAAGTAGTGGGCAAAGGCACTAACCTACTCAATGACATCTCCCTCTCGATTCAGGCACGGCAGTTTGTAGTAATCGCAGGGGTGAGTGGTGGCGGAAAGTCTACCCTAGTCGATGCTCTCAATGGCTTCCGTCCAGCGACCAGTGGAAAAGTCCTAGTGAACGGTATTGACCTCTACAAAAACTTCAACGCCTATCGTGCTGACATTGGCTATGTCCCTCAAAAGGACATTGTTCATATGGAATTGACCGTCGAGCAAGCTTTAGACTATGGGGCTCAGTTGCGGATGCCACCTGACACTACACTGACAGAGCGACAAAAGCGGGTGGATGAAGTCCTCGAAGATTTGGGATTAACTCATCGCCGAGACGTACCAGTGAAAGCACTCAGTGGCGGTCAACTCAAGCGAGTGTCTATCGGAGTAGAGCTGTTAACTAAGCCTAATCTCTTTTTCCTGGATGAAGCAACTTCGGGGTTAGATCCAGGTACTGAGGCTGATATCATGCAGCTATTGCGGAAACTGGCTGACCAAGGCCGTACTATCTTACTGATCACTCACGCCACAGAAAATGTTATGTTGTGCGATTTGGTAGTTTTTCTGGCAAAAGGCGGGAATTTAGCCTATTTTGGTCCACCTCAGGAGGCTTCTGCCTACTTTGGAGTTAGTAAATTTAATGAAATTTACTCTAAGGTAGAGCGAGAAAATTCACCGCAGGAGTGGCAACAGGACTATCTGCGATCGCCTCAGTATCAGAAATATGTGGTGCAGAAGCAACGTCCTCTAGAAACACTGAAGACAAAAGGAAAGAGTAGTCGTCTCCGCCAGCAGCTACCAGGAGCTCAAGTAAAGGGCATCTCAAGCTGGCGACAATTCCTCATCCTGTCCAAGCGAAACCTAGCTATTCTCATGCGAGATCGCGCCAGTCTGTTTCTGATGCTGGCGATCGCTCCTATCTTGGGACTACTGGACTTCGTTACCTGGAAGCGCAACCTATTAGACATTCGTAACGGCGATTTCGGTCTGACAATTACCATGCTTTTCGTCACGACCCTGATTGCTGTAATGGTTGGCAGCCTCTCTACCATGCGCGAAATTGTCAAAGAGCAGGAAGTCTATCGGCGCGAACGCATGATCTTTCTCAAGATTATCCCTTACCTTCTCTCAAAAGTCTGGGTTAGCGTTCTACTGGCTCTGTATCAGGTAGCTATTTTCGTGCTGTTCAAAATCCTCGCTGTGGACATTCCCACTAGCACGGACTTTCTCTTAAGTATGTATATCACTCTGGTGCTAGCCACCATTGCTGGTATGGTTATGGGGCTGTTGGTTTCAGCAATTTCACCAAATCAGAACATCGCTCCTTTGCTTACCATTATCTTCCTCGTTCCCCAAATTACCTTCGGCGGTGGTGTCTTACCTATAAACACGCTTGGACCACCAGGTCAAGCGATCAACAGTATCGCCCTGACTAAGTGGCCCTTCGAGTCCCTGGTGACGCTTACAGAAATCGGTAAAGATGTCGCTGAAGACCCATGTTGGCAAAAGTCAGAGAAGGAACGCAAGAACCTCAGTGATGAGGAGCAGGAAAAATGCAAATGTTTGGGTCCAAACGTGCTTAAACAATGTCAGTTCCCTGGAATCGAGTCTAAATACGACCCAGTTGTCGATAGTCCGCAACCAGAGAAGCCCCAAGAGCCAGGTGACCCGCCTGAGAGACCGCAAAAGCCTAAAACTCAGTCATGGAAGGCTCAGCAGGATTACGAAAAGTCTCTGGACAATTATCAGGATGAGCTTGAGAATTATCAGAAGAAAGTCGATGAATATCAAGAAAAAATAGACCAGTGGCAAGAGGAGTATAGCGAGTGGAAAGGAAAATACGAGAGTACTATCGGTGAAGCGGAAGGCATCATTGGTAGATTTCATCAAGACTATGGCTCGATGTTTGACGTAAATGTGACCAAGCATTGGGGCATTGAAGGTTTCTTGATAGCGGTGATGTTTGGCTTACTGCTTGGAATTCAAAAGCGCAAAGATATCATCTAATCAGCCATTGAAAATTCAAAATGCGAAATTTATCTCTGCTTCAAAAAATTATTGCTGGAATCTTGATTATTATTGTCGTTGCGCTGGCTGTTGTTTGGACAAGGTTAGACGCGACAGTCGAGAGCAATATTGAGCAGATCGCTAGCGCAACGCTAGGAACCGATACCCGAATTGAAAAGTTGAGACTGGGACTAATTGACGGTCAGATGGAAATAGATGAAGTAAATATCAATAATCCCAAGGGTTTTAAAACCCCTTATTTCATGAAAGCTCAACAGCTTGAACTTGAAATCAAACCAGCTACTCTTTTGGGAAAGATTATTGAAATTCAGGCATTTAAAGTCAACGCCATAGATATCAATATTGAGCAGCGTTTTATCAATAACAATCTCTTGGAAATTTGGACTAACTTGCAGCAGCAGGTCGAGCGAATGGAGCGAATGCGTGAGGATAAAACAGATAAAAAACTAAAATTAACTTTTAATTACATTACCGTTAAAAATGTTCTCGCCAACATAATCTTGTCGCCACTAGATACAAACACCAAGCCTCTAAGCTTCGAGATTTCCAACCTTGAATTGAAAGAAATTACCTCGGATGAGTTTCAGGCTATCTTGACAAGTGAATTTATTAATAATTTAGTTTCACAAATCTTGATATCCATTATAGAGCAAGGTCAAAACAGTTTTCCGAATCAATTACCAGAGATATTGATAAAATAAGGCTCTACCGCAATACTTCTCGATTAAGCATTTTTATTAATTAATAATCTTTTAAATCTGCTAATTTATCAGGG
Organism: Xenococcaceae cyanobacterium; assembly: GCA_051439545.1. Taxonomy (GTDB): domain Bacteria; phylum Cyanobacteriota; class Cyanobacteriia; order Cyanobacteriales; family Xenococcaceae; genus JASJDJ01. The sequence goes on from JBFRWK010000194.1 coordinate 22,450, forward strand.
GTTAATGTCTGCTGATACAGCGCGATAGTATTGAGAATAATACCGATAACTATACACATGGATAGCTACTCGCTCCTCTAGAATTTGTTGGGTTAAATTCAAGTAAGCAGTTAGCATATCTTGCGTAGGTGAATCTTGCATCTTCTTCTCAAGGTCAATCTTCTGCATATTAAGGCTAATAAGTTTCTCAGTTGCCCTTGCTTTAATTAGTCTCCCAAATGGAACATAGCCGAGACTGTCATAAATAGGCTTCATTGGCGAGTCCTCTTCATAGATAAGCATATCGCCTTCATTTTCAACTCTAGTTATTTTAGTTATTAGTTCCCTATATCTATGAGCAAAACTTTGTTGAGCTACTGGACTAGAACCAAAAACTACTACCTTTATGTTAGAAGGCAATACTCCTGCATCTGTTAACATAGCTGCATAGAGAATTGCAGCTCCACCTAGACTATGCCCTGTAATTAATATTTCAAGATCGGTGTTTTCTCGATTTTGTAAATTCAATATCTCACTCAGCAATTCCCGAGATTTTGAATCATTAAAAACAGAGCCTGCATAATGACTAAATCCTTGATGGATTAATACTCCTGCATTTTTAGGCAAATTAGCTGGTAGACCTGATATGCTAGCAGCAATATCATTGGGATCTTCTAAACTATTATATACTCCCTTGAAAGCGACAGTATAGGATACTTTTAATCTTTTGTTTTTCTGAATTTTTCTACTGCGAATCAAGACAGCATAACCACCAAATACTTTGTCATCTTCGACTTTAAAAAAATCAGAAAGTTTTAATCTTTTATTGACTATGTCGATTTGCTCTGCTTTGTAAAGCTGAGTTATTTGATTGATTACATCCGAGCGTTTATTTTCATCTCTTACCCTTTCAGCCTCAAATAATTCATAGATGAGTTCTGTGGTGATATGTGCAGCCTTACCAATATCTTTGCATTCAGTAGGAATTGGTTGAGAGCATAACTGCTCAAATTGCTCCGATCTTAGCTTCATGTCTATTTGAGCATTAACGACACTGAAGACACCAAGTAACCCCCAAACTGCTGCTCCCGTAGGCAGGATAAAAGCAGCTTGTTTCAGCCAGTTTGTTACAGTTACTTGAGTTTTAAACATAATGCAAAGTGAAGTGAATTAGTACAAAGTTTTTAAATGACGAGGTGGTGTTGTTTTTCTGTTTTTAGAGGCTTAATCCAAACTCATGTTTATTGATAAATAACCCCATAACAAGATCGTGCATTGTCTTTATCGTTTCTTGTTGCTAGGTATCAAACAAATTTTTACGTCCTCGCTCGGCACGATCGTATAGTCCTACTAACCCTAATGATTACCAATTATTTAGCCAATTATAAATTATGTTACGACTAACTCTAAATATTGCCATTAATTCTGATATTATATACCTTTGATAACTTAGTAAAATACAATGTGCTTTTTACCTTACTTGTAATATTACTATGTTTGTAAATTCTCTTTAACAGTTTTAATATATCTTTTGTTAAACCTTCGATCTATCTCATTTAAGATTCATTCCCCCTTTGATGAGCTTTAGCGATCGCCGATCTAAGATTAGAATTGAACACATTTGTTACCATTGAAAACAATGGTAATTGATAATTCTGAGGCGATGTTTTAATATTTAGTGAAAAGATAAAATCATGAATTCTTTTCGCCCAGATAAAGTGTCTCAATTACTTTTTAACCAAATTTTCTAGAAATATGGATGTTCAGATAGTTGGAGGTTATTATCAGCTTACTAAGCAGATTGGTCGCGGAAGTTTTGGTGAAACTTATCTAGCGAAAAATCTTCAGCAATTTGGAAAACGCTGTTTAGTCAAACATCTACAACCAATCAATCGAAGTTCGGAAATCTTTGAGATAGCGAAAAATTTGTTTGAAAAAGAGGCGAGAATTCTTCTAGAAATTGGTAATAATCATGACCAAATTCCCTCTTTACTAGCTTATTTTCCTGAAAATAAAAATTTTTATTTAGTTCAAGAATTCATTGAAGGACACGAACTTTCTCAGGAAATTGTTGAGGGACAGCCATGGTCAGAATCGGCGGTAATTAAATTACTCGAAGAAATTCTCTTGCCCTTAGCTTTTCTCCACCATCGACCCCAGCCAATTATTCATCGAGATTTAAAGCCTTCCAATTTAATGCGTCGGGCTAATGACAACAAGATTGTTCTGATTGACTTTGGGGCAATTAAAGAATTAGCGGTCACGGAAATTCTCAATAAACAGGGAAACACTAAAACAACAATGGCGATTGGCTCTCCTGGTTATATGCCTGCGGAGCAAAGACATGGGCATCCTCAACTAAGTAGCGATGTTTATGCAGTAGGAATAATCGCTATTAAAGCTATAACGGGTTTACATCCTAATGATTTCGACAGAGACGCTGAAGGGGAAATAGTCTTACCAGAACAAACATCGATTAGTATTGAGTTAAATACAATTCTTAGAAAAATGGTGCGTTACTATCACAAGGAACGCTACTACTCGGCAGTTGAAGCTTTAGAGGCGATCGGGAAATTTCAGCAAAACACCCAAATAATTAAGCAAACAAATCACATCAACGAAGAAGAAAAGCACAACATAGAATCGTTGCACTCAACTCAACCGACAAATAGCCCTGCGGAGTTACTTCTAGAAAGAGAGGGGAATAACCAAACTACTAGGGTGGAAAAGGCGTTTGACAGCACAAAAACTCGGTCAGCTTTTTTAGGCAAAGAAGTTGGGTCAGAAAATGAGCCAAGTACGTTAAAAGAAAAACCTCCCCAAAAACAAAATAAGGCTGTTGAATCATCAGAAGAAAACATTAGAGGAGAAACTATAAGTCTTACCAATAACTCATCAGTTGCTCACCCAAACAGCCACGGACAGCATCCCTCAAATATACCAAAAAATGGTATCTATAACTCTATTGTTGGCAATGCATCTACTGTAGTTCCCGAAGATTCATCGCTAAGAAATCCAATAGAGCCAAAACCTTTTAAAGTCAATCACAATGAAGCAGTATCAAATATTTCTCCAGAGAAAAAACCGCTACCGAGGAGAAACCTATTAAAATATGCAGGGATTACAGTGGCGATAATAGCTTTAACCACGATCGCAACAGAAATATTAGACTTATTTAAATCGACACAAGAAGTAGATACAACGCCAATAATTTCTAACCCCATAGAAACGGATCGCGAACTTATAACAGAGGGAAATTCACTTAATAGTTTAAATTTTCAAATTGAGCTAATTAAAGATATTAAAATCAATTCATCAGAAGAAGTATGGTCTTTAGCAATTTCTCCCCAGGGAAAAATTATAGCTAGCGGAACTAATAATGGCAGTATCGATATTTACGATCGCAACACGGGACAAACAAAAAAGAGCTTGGGAAAACATGAGAACGTTATTCGTTCTTTAGTTTTTAGCCCTGAAACTAACAACTTAATTGTCGGAGATGGCGATGGTATTATTAAAATTTGGAACCTAGAAACAAGCAAATTAGAACAGCAATTACAAGGTCATCTTGGTAGTGTTTGGTCCCTAGCTATTAGTCCAGACGGTCAAACTTTAGTTAGTAGCGGTGAAGATAAAGCCGTTAGAATTTGGAATTTGAAAACGGGAGAACAAACTAATATTTCATTCACCCATTCTGCTAGAGTATTTTCTCTTGCTTTTACTCCCGATGGTCAAATGTTTGCTAGCAGTAGCGCAGATAACAAAATAAAGATTTGGGACGCTAACAATGGTAAACTGATAAAATCTCTTTCGGGACATCAAAATGCAGTAAGATCGATCGCTATTACTCCCAATGGCAAATATTTAGTGAGTGGTAGTTGGGATAAAACTGTTAAGATTTGGGAACTGGCAAGCGGGAAGTTAATTAGCACTTTTGAAGGACACGAAAATCGAGTAGTAACTGTAGCTGTCAGTAAAGATTCTCAAACGGTATTTAGTGGCGCGATCGATAATACGATTAAAGTGTGGAGCATTAAAGATAATCAATTGATAACTACTCTCTCGCAACATGAGGATTGGGTTTTAGCCTTAGCTATCAATCAGCAAGAAAATTTATTAGTTAGTGGTAGCAAAGATAGCACGATCAAACTTTGGCAATATTAATTGAGTGATGAGTAATGAGTTAAATTTATTGTTTAACTTTTAATTGATTTATTGAACTAACTAATATCCTAATTATGCGATCTTTTGCTGACATCTTGATTTCTATCTGATAGCTACTGATTTTTTCCTGTTCTAGCGATCTAAACCACATCTACTTTTAAAACCTTAGTTTTTCTTCGTCTAGATCGAGGCTTATTTTCATCCATATTAGTTATAGACCAACATTGTTCTGTTTGGTGTAACCGTTCATTCCGATCCTCGGTACGATAGTCCTTGTCATAAGTACCCGTATTAAAAACCAGAAATTCAAATTTTTCGAACTAATTTAATACTGAAACTGTTTTTAGCCCACTTGATTGTGTCATAACTATCCCAAAAGTCCACATTGCCAATACAAAAGATAGTACTATTCAACTTTGGCAATATCAAACCATGAATTTAGACGGATTGAATTAATTACTCTCTTGCCAGATTCTTAATTTATTATCACTAGCAGCACTACCGCTAATTATAGTACGATCGCTATTAGCAAAAATAGCCGAATTTACCCCCGCACTGCTTCCCGATAAGGTACGAATTACTTTACCTTCATTGACATCCCATAATTTAATTGTTGTATCTTCATCAGCACTAACTAAAGTTGTCCCATCAGAATTAAAAGCCACTGAATTAATATACTTAGAACTATCGGCTAAAGTCTTAATTAAAGTTCCTGTTTCTACATCCCACAGTTTGATAGTTTTATCGACGCTTCCAGTAGCAATCATCTTACTATCTGGGCTGAAAGCAACGGTTCTGATATTATCATCATGTCCTAAAATTGAGTGGATTGGATTTCCCGTTTTTAAATCCCAAATTTTAATAGTTTTATCTTTACTAACACTCGCTATTGTTTTATTGTCGGGACTAACCGCAATGGCAAAAACACCTTTAGTATGTTCTGTTAAAGTTTTAATTAATTCACCTGTTTTAGCATCCCAAATTTTAATATTATTAGCCCAATCACTATTAACTATTTTCTTGCCATCGGGAGTATAAACTAAAGACCTTACTGCTTTTTCACTAGCATTAATAGTGCGAATATTTTCTCCTGTTGCTACTTGCCAAATTTTAATCACTCCTTCTTTACTACTGCTAGCTAGTCGTTCTCCATCGGGACTGAAACTAACGGATAAAACCCCTTTAGTATGTCCTGTTAAAGTGTTAACTAATTCTCCTGTTTGAGCGTTCCAAAGTTTAATATTATTGTCTTCGCTAGCAGTAGCAATTAAATTTTGCTGGGGATTTATTGCCACAGACCAAATAGCGTCAGTGTGACCAGAAATAGTTTGAATATCTATATTGTTCCAGGTTGGTTCATCAATACTATTTGTTATAGCTAAAGGGGTTACAAAAAAATATGACAAAGTTGGACAGTCGCGGAAGGGGGCTTTTATATCAAGTTTTTGATTAAGGTACATTGACCAAGGTTTATTGAAGCCCCCTTCGCGGACAAATTGCCCCTATTTTTAGCACTTATTTTAGTATTTATGTATTAAAATTCGGGGCAATTTGTCCCATTTT
>JBFRWK010000195.1:0-3213 GCA_051439545.1 Xenococcaceae cyanobacterium
AATTATACTCTGCTATAAGTTTTTGCACTACCAGCTTTAACTTAGCAAGTTCACCTTCTGGTTCAAGAATTGCCCAGACGACGTTTAGATCGATACGCCAGTAGCGATGAGCTAAAAGATTACGAAAGTCAACAATATCTCGCCAAGGAATTTCAGGATACTTTCTTGTGATTTCTTCTGGGAGTTGATTTGCTGCCTCTCCAATTGTTTGTAACCTGTAAAGCGTCGCATCTTGCACTATCAGGTTGCTGATAAATTCATCCTTGCCAGAGGCAGTATAGGATTCTACTCTTTCAATTGCTTCGAGAATATCTCTCAAGAAAAGCTCAGGATTTCTTTTTTTCGACATAGCTACTCCCTTACAAAGACTCTAAAGCAACTGCATCGTGCAGTATTTCATCGCGTATCGTGGGATGAAGTACAGTGCTTTGGGCAACATCTACCTTACATCCAAGTAGCTCTGAAAGCGCACGGGTGAGTCGAATGAGATCGAAGAGAGTCTGTTCGGGAGGAACATCAATCAGAAAATCAACATCGCTTGCTTCTGTAGCTTCCCCCCGTACTACAGAACCAAATACTCTAATATTTGGTGCGTGGTAGCGACGAGCTAGTGCTAGAATCTGCTTGCGATGAACTTTTAGCTCTTCAATTTCCATAATCTGTACTTCAGAAACTTTTGTCTTGGTGGTAGTCATTATTTTCTCCTTGTAATCGTTTGATGCTTTAACTCCTTCAGTACCAACGACCATTATTCCCGCTCAAGGATGGGTATTTAATGATAAAGGAGAGGTTGTCCTTGTTGCTTACGATCCTACTCTTACTGGTTCTCAACGCCTGAAAGAGAATCCGCCAGGTTGCCCGATACCTTAACAAAAATATTTATTAAATGGCTCTATCGATTGATAATAACAGGTATTTGACGAGTTAGAGCAACTTGTGTGGCTATTCTGACTGCAGCTTGAGAATTGTGACAGGTGCAAATCAAAGCTTGATATTTCCTTGGAGATGACCTGTAATATACTTCAATTGCCCCACTTGTTTGATAAATTGCAAAGGGAGGTTGCTTTGTAGACTGCATCATTAAAAATCTCACTTTTGTTATCTTTCTCTCTCTTAAGAAATAAGACTGTTTCTTTTGTCCATCAGAGATATTTCTTAACTGATGAATTTCGCAGGAAAGTTTTGGCGATCGCTTTTGAGAGGAGGTTCTTGGCTACATCTGCCTGATTTTTGCCGTTCTGCTCCTAGACTTTCCCTTGGAATCCTTTCATACTAAATCCGATTACCAAAATATATTTATAGCTAAAAGCCGTGAAATTAACTCAAACCCTTGCTACTTGCTACTTATTCTAAATTTAAGTACTGTATCTAAACAGGATTTAGGATCATTAGGGGTTCTTTAGTTGGAGCGAGCGGTGCGACTTTTTTTCAGTAAAAGATGACATATTTAGTTACCTTTTAATGAGTTGATTAATTTAAAAAGGAGCTTGACCCTGGACATTTCCGAAAACCAAATAGAGTTTTCAAGCTTTTTTGCTTGTTCTCTTTCCTTTCTGTATATACATCCTAAAAGCATATCTCGTATCGCACCTCCTCCCACACCTGTTAAAGTTCCTAAAAGAACAGCATTAAAAAGAGGAACACCAATGAAGATTGCTTTTTGAATGCCGATGATAGTAAAAACAGCCAAAGCTATCGCATCTGCCAGCAAAAAAACTCGCCCTCGGAATCTATAATAGGGTGCGACAACAAAGACAATAAATCCAGCGATCGCAGCAATTATCAAGTAAACTGGATCTTGAATCCAAAAAATTGATGTTTCTCCTAATACCATATCTCGAACTGTTCTACCCCCAACAGCCGTTAAAATAGCAGATACCAGGATGCCTAATATATTGAGCTGCTGCTGTTCTGCTACCAAAGCACCTCTGATGGCAAATATAGCAACTCCAAATAGATCGAGATAATAGATTACTGAAAACATATTTCACTTCCTGATTTCAAACTTCAAGGGTACTTTTAAAAGTTCGGTTGTGACCCCCGATGTGGAGATTAAAGGCATTAAGAGAGATCGCACTTGACGAAGTACTAGTGTAGCCCAGCCAAAATAACCCACCAGTCAGTAATTGGTCAAAAGCCTTAATCATCAATACTTTTGACTTTTGACTTTTGACTGACCCGCAGCGGTACTATCGCAGTACGTTAATCGGTTAGGACAAGTCGATCTGATTGCTCGTAAGTAACGAGTAATGAGTAATGAGTAATGAGTGTCCTAATCTAAGTGCGTAGTGCTATAGACCTACTTCATGAGCCGAACGGCGTAACATCGATTCAGCACGATTTCTGGCTGCTTTTTCTTTATTCAACATCAGCCAACGCGCTTGTTCTTGAATGTTTTGTCCTGTTGGTACTGTTTCGGGTGTTGCTGTTGGACGATTGGCATAAGTCACACCACGGTAGGTTAGATTAACGGGTGGTTGTAAAAGTAGTGGTTTTTTAAGGTTATGAAATCTCCAGTCTAATCCCCGATATTTGCCACCAACTTTTCCTTCAACTGTTTCAACAACAAGTAATATTAATTCGTAACTAACACCGCGATAAATAAGTTTCATGATTTCGCCTCCAATTCTGTTGTTTTTTTTCTCAAGGCTGGTTTTCAGGGCTTTAAACTTTAAGCAAAAAAGGTTCCTTGAAACTGCACTAGAGACTGAAGCAAATCTTCGAGAGATCGCAACTTGCGCTCTCAGATAAGTCCGTTATAAGTTGGGTTTCGTTGCTTCAACCCAACCTACTAGCGCATCTAGATTAATTTATTGGGTAACTAAAATTTATTTAAGCCCCCTAACCCCCAAGCTTGGGGGAATAATTAATTGCTGTTGAAAACATCAACCCAGCATTTTAACCTAGATGCGCTACTACACTTGTCGGCTATGAATTACTGTCGAGTGAATAGTAAATAACGCGACGGGGAGGGATATGGTAAGATTAAACCACCTTGGTCGGTTAAATTATATTCACTCACTTGCTCTAGTGCCTGAAAATAGCTGCTTTCTTGTGCATTTATCTCCTCACTACAGAAAATTTTGGTAGAGCCTATATTCCCAATCTGGATTTTGCCAGAAGTTTTATCGCATGGTGTCACGGTATAACCAGCAAAGTATTGATTACAGCCTCCATTACCGCTAAGTTTGCCATCCTGGAATTCAGCGGTAA
>JBFRWK010000196.1:0-18910 GCA_051439545.1 Xenococcaceae cyanobacterium
GAATAATTCGCATCTTAATTTCTATTACCAAAAAACTTAAAAGTCAAGAAGGCTAACCCGCTACCTGCTACCTGCTACCCGCTACCCACCTCTTACCGATAACTGAGCGTTAACCGAACAGTATTGACTCCCTACCGAGATTACATAGTTGACTATCTGGCTAATGGAACTAAAGGTAATGCGGATCTGTGTGCTTATTTCTTTTTAAAAGCCAATCAATTAATACAAACTAATGGACATCTGGGTTTAGTTGCTACCAACACTATCGCCCAAGGAGATACTAGAGAGGTAGGATTAGACCAAATTGTCAAACCTCCCGTTCTTGCTGGTAAATCAACAGAATCAGCTTCTACAATTTATCGTGGTGTTCCTAGTCGCAAGTGGGAAGGTTCGGCTAGTTTAGAAGTAGCTCATGTTTGGATGCGAAAAGGACAATGGCATGGAGAACATTCACTGGATGATAAAACCGTTACTGGAATTACGCCTTATTTAACTATTCCTGGGAAAGCAGTCGGGAAACCTAATAAGTTGGCAGCTAATCAAGATAAATCTTTCATTGGTTCTCTAGTACTAGGAATTGGGTTTGTAATGAGTCCTGAAGAAGCTCAAACATTAATTGAAAAAGACTCTCGTAACAAAGATGTTTTATTTCCCTATTTGAATGGAGAAGATTTAAATTCACGACCTAATCAATCACCGAGTCGTTGGGTAATCAATTTTCACGATTGGGCTTTAGATGCTGAACATGACGATCCGAAGAAACCGAAAGGACATCCTTATGCTGCTGATTATCCCGATTGTTTGAAAATTGTAGAGGAGAAAGTTAAACCTGACAGGGATAAACTGGGTTTGAAAAAAGATTCTTCTGCGAAAGGTTATGCAAAGTATTGGTGGCTTTATGGTAGGAGAGCATTAGACCTTTATGAAGCGATCGCAGGGCGCGATCGAGTTTTAGTTCGCAGTCGTGTTAGCAATATTAACTCTATTGCTTTTGTTCCTACTGGAATAGTTATGTCAGAGGCTACAGTGGTATTTAACTTTGATGACTATGCTTCTTTTGCTCTTTTACAAGCAATGGCTCATACAGAATGGCTTACGCATCATTCATCTAGCATGAGAAAAGATGTCAGATATACTCCCACAGATTGTTTTGAAACCTTTCCCTTCCCCGAATCAACCACCAACCTAGAAACTATTGGCGAAACCTACTACAACCACCGCCAAGCCATCATGCAAACTCGCCAGGAAGGACTAACCAAAACCTACAAACGCTTCCATGACCCCACAGAAACCAGCGAAGACATTATCAAACTCCGCCAACTCCATGTCGAAATGGATTGCGCTGTAGCACAAGCCTACGATTGGGATGACCTCGACCTCGCTCACGACTTCTATGAAACCAAACAGGGACTGCGCTACACCATCAGCGAACCCATCCGTCGAGAAATCCTCGATCGCCTGTTGCAATTGAACTTCGATCGCTATGCAGAGGAAGTAGCCCAAGGTTTACACAACAAGAAGAAAGGGAAATCTAAGAGGAAGAAAAAGAAAGCAAGTAATAGCAAAATCAAGCAGAAAAGTTTGTTTGAATATTAGGGGCGAACAGCCGTTCGCCCGTACATTAATTTTTGATTGCTTTCGCTCTCAGCTATTGGATAGTTTTGCTTTTGTTGTTCAAGCTCTCGTATACTTAGCTAAAATAGTATCGGACATATATGTCCTCTTGTTGGTCGTGACAGGTAACGAGTTTATTAAGAGAGTCAAAAAACTAGCTAAAGCCAAAGGTAAGATGATTTCTATCGATAAAAGTCGCGGTAAAGGTAGTCATATCACGCTCTATTACGGTGAGAATTTTACGGTAGTTCGGAATCTCAAAGATGAGTTAAAGACTGGTACTTACAAAGCAATGCTCAAGCAATTAGAAATCAAGGAAGATGAATTTAAAAGATAATCAAATTAAGAGTCGCTTTTCTTTTCCTGTAACTCTAACGATCGATGAAGTAGATGGCGGTTTTACAGTTACTTTTCGCGACCTGCCAGAAGCTATTACTCAGGGAGAAAATATCGAGGATGCCCTCAATGAAGCTGCTGATTGCCTAGAAGAAGCGATCGCTAATAGAGTTATTCGCCGTTTAGAAATTCCAACTCCTTCAGAAGCCTCTCAAAACGAATATATGGTAACAACACCATTACAGACTTCTTTCAAAGCCTCAATCTGGTTGGCAATGCAGGAGAAAAACATTAATCAAACTCAACTGGCTAAAAATTTGAACGTAGATGAAAAAGAAGTTAGGAGAATACTCGATCCCAGTCATAATACTAAACTAGAAACCTTAGAGCGATCGCTTCTTGTTTTAGGTAAAAGACCTGTTTTATATGTTGCTTAAGAAAGAGCTAATTTTAGAAAATGATTCTGATAATTCGCGAACCAGCGACTGCCGAACAGATCGAACAAATGGCTGAAACCTATGTCGGTTTGATGATTAAACTAGCCGTAGATGTTGAGCAAGAAATTCTGGCAGGTGGTGGGGAACTTCACGCCGACTGCGAACAAGTTTTATTAGAAAATGGCAGTCAACAGGAAAATATCTGGGGTGCTGATTGGTATCCTGAAGTTAGGCGAGTTGGATTTGAATCTCTGATTAATATCCGTCCCCGTCAACAAAATCGAAGCATGGAAATAAAAGACCCTGTTCTTAGAGAGAAAATTGAAATGATTGTCAGAAATCTTTTGGAGATAAATTGATGGAACGCCAAACATTATACGAACGCATAAAAACACAAACATGGCAGCAACAATTAGGTAACTTAGCATCAACCTTGGCTACCATATCAACACAAGCAAGTATTCCTCAGCAAGATAAATTAACAACTTATTTACTACGAGATGCTGCTCTAATAATTGAATGGTGCGCTAAAAATGTTCCCAAATCATTCCATCCCGAATTAGCAGCAATCCAAAAAGAGTGTTTGGCTTGGAAACAGGTTTTTCCTCTAGAAGCAACCAGGAACTTATTATCAATTCATACTCGCCATCAGTCGGATAGAATATTAGAAATGGCAGGATTATCAAATGACGAAATAAGTTTGAAAGCTGTTAATTGCTAACTTAGATTGAAGAGAATCTAATTAAAGAGCCAGTATTTTATTGAATTTATTACTAATTATGCCGATTGCTAATGAAGCTGAATTCCTAGCAATTCAAGAAAAAATTGATGCAATTATAGACAAACAAAATATTACTCAAGACGATAAGGACTATCTTAAGGTACTAGGTACTCTCGTTTATGAATACGAGCAAAAACACAAATCAATGCCAGTTCCCAAAGAAATCGAACTTATTAAAGCTTTAATGACTGAGGAAAATTTACAGCCTCGCGATCTTATTTCTATTTTTAATGATGAATCTACAGTTACTAAAGTATTAGAAAAAAAGCAGGAAATTACTGCAAAACAGATACAAAGACTTGGTGAGTTTTTTCATGTTTCTCCAATCATGTTTTTGTCTTCAGAATAATTATGTCTATGACTAGAAATTTTAAAGAAACAATTAATGACAGAGTTCAAAAAGACCCTGAGTTTGCTAAAGTATTGCTAGATGAAGCTATTTCTCTTTTTCTAAACGGCGAACCAGAAACAGCCAGACTAATTTTAAGAGACTTAATGAACATAACCACAGAGCTTAAAAAACTAGCTGATGAAACTGGAATAAAAGAAATAGGTTAGAAATATTGATTAATTGAGTTAAAGAAGAAAATTATCCATTTCCTACATTTGAATTAGGAGTTAAAGAAAAATATCTAGAACGAGGAAAAATATATTTAAGTGAAAAAGATATGGAAATAAAAGAATTACTTCAAGAAAAACGAGCAGAAATTCTCAAGATTGCTGCTCAATATGGAGCTTCTAATGTACGGATTTTTGGTTCTGTAGCTAGAGGAGAAGCAACAGCAGATAGTGACATAGATTTCTTGATGGACATTCAAGCTGGACGCAGTTTGTTAAATCGTATCGCTTTAATTCAAGATTTAGAAGATTTACTCGATCGCAAAGTGGATGTTGCCAAACCAGAAATTCTACATGAATGTATTCGCGAACAGGTATTAAAAGAAGCTATACCTTTATGAAAAACGATCTACTTTACCTCAGTAATATACAAGAATGTATTGAAGCAATTGAGTCTTATACCCTTGATGGGAAAAAAATATTTATGCAGACTCGTATGATTCAAGATGCCGTCATTCGCAACTTTGAAGTGATTGGTGAAGCAACAAAAAGATTATCGCCTGAATTTAGAGCAAAATATCCAGAAGTACCTTGGAGAAGAATTGCTGGATTGCGAGATGTTTTAATTCACGACTATCTTCGGGTAGATTTAGATGAAATTTGGGGCATTATCGTTAATGACTTACCCAATTTAAAGATTGCGATCGATAACATTATTCAAGATTTACAAAAGTAAATAATGACTTCGCCAGAATTATTTGATGTTGTTGAGTTGTTGGTAGATTTACCCGAACATAACCTCCGTGAAGGAGTTCAAGGGACAATTGTTGAATGCTATCAGGATAATAACTATGAAATAGAGTTTTCTAACTCTGATGGAGAAACATTAGCACTTTGCACGTTATCTGCTCAACAGTTCATTGTTGTCTGGTCAGCCAAAACAAAAACTTGGCTACTTTTTTAAATTTATTCGGTAGTGTCGATCGATCTTAAATAGAGAGAAATCAAACTCATTGGGGAATGATAAGTAACAAAGGGACTAAATTCTTGACTCCTTACCATGACCTTTGAAATTATTCATAAACCCACTTTTACCAATCAATTACTTCTCATTCCCAAAGAGCGAGTAGTTCAGATACTCGAAAAAATTGAAGTTCTCCGCAATGATCCTAAACCTCATGGTAATCTCAAGAAAAAACTACACGGCTACAAAGGTAACGTCTATCGTCTGCGTTCTGGTGATTATCGCATCATTTACACCTATGGAGATGGTTGGGTAACACTACTGGGAGTTGATGCCCGTAAAGATGTATATAAAGGAAGTAAGTTAGTAGCTGAAACTCCTGAAATAGATATTAGTAACCTGCCCGATCTAGAAACAATTTTAAGTCCCGAAATTGCGCCTCCACCTCCAATTATTCAAGAAAAAGACCAGAAAACTTTATTACCAGTCACAATAGACGAAGATCTACTTCAAAGTTTGCGAATCCCTCAAGAATGTTTTGTTCCCCTCATTAGCTGTCGCACTTTAGACGATTTAATTACAGTAGATGTACCCGAAGAAATCAGAAATCGTCTTTTTGATTGTATTACCACACCTAACTTCGATCGCGTTTTGGCTCAACCTTCTTTGGTTACTGGCAGTACCGACGATTTACTCCGTTTCAAACAAGGAAATTTACTCGGTTTTCTGCTCAAACTCAATCCCGAACAAGAAAAATACGTAAATTGGGCGATCAATGCTCAAGGTGCTACTCTGCTTAAAGGTAGTCCAGGAACGGGAAAAAGTACCGTTGCCCTCTATCGCGTTAAGGCAATTATAGAAGCCCTCAAAGCTGCTGGCATTGAGAAACCCAAAATCTTATTTACTACTTACACTAACGCTTTAGTGGCGTTTTCCGAGCAACTGCTAACCAGTTTACTGGGAGATGATATTAAATATGTTGAGATAAAAACAGCAGACGCGATCGCTTTTTCTCTGGTTCGCCATCAAAGCCCTAAACTTCTTAGTACCAGCCAAGCTCGTAAATTAATCAAACAGGCATTATCACAGGCGATCGCTTCTTTACCTGGTAACAAACTACAACGCTACGCCCAACAACAAATTCTCGATCGTCTCAACCCAGATTATCTCCTGGAAGAAATCAACAGCATTATTGAAGCTAGAGAAATTACTATCCTTGAAGCTTATCAAGCTACGCCGAGAAATGGGCGCAAAATTCCTCTGAATAAAACTCAACGTCAAGCTATTTGGCATCTGCGGGAACACTTCTATCAACTCCTCAAGCAAAATAATCTGATAACTTGGCAGCAACTCCGTACCCACGCCCTACAACTACTACGTCAAAGCCCAAATCCACCTTTATACGATGCAGTTATTATCGACGAAGCTCAAGACCTCGATCCTAATGCTCTGCGTATCTTGATTCAACTTTGTCGCGCCCCTAACCGCTTATTTATTACTGCCGATGCCAATCAATCTATTTATGGCAGTAGTTTCCGTTGGAGTGATATTCATAGTGACCTCAAATTTGTGGGACGCACGGGCATTCTTCGCATCAATCACCGTACCACTCAAGAAATCGATTTAGCTGCCCATTCTTACCTTAATGAAAGCGTAATCGACTGCGAGATCGGCGATCGCGAATACATTAACAATGGTGCATTACCTGCGGTACGTGCCATCAATAATAATGAAGACGAAGCTATTTTACTAACCCGTTTCTGCCAAACTGCTACTCGCGAATACCGCCTTGGCATTGGCTCTTGTGCCATTCTCGTACCGACAGCCGAATCAGGAACAAAACTAGCCCAACAACTAAATTATCAAGGATTAGAAGCTCATTACACTGACAGCCGAGAATTAGATTTGCATAAACAGGGAGTAAAAATTCTGACCTTAAAAGCAGCCAAAGGATTGGAATTTCCCATAGTCGCGATCGCAGGATTTCTTACTTCTTCTTTCCCCACTATTGCCAGAGGTACACCCCAGGATGTTAAAACAGAAATCTACAACCGAGAACGTCGCACCTTATTTGTTGCTATGACAAGAGCCATGCGTGCCTTACTGATAGTAGTGCCAGCCAAAAAACCTGGAATCTTACTGCAAGATTTTGACCCTCAATGGTGGAATTTAGGTAGTTCCGTCGCATAAATTCCTTAATCAAAAATTATATGAACATCATTAAACTTCCTCCCATATTACCTGGTGGATTAGATTTAACTAAGATCAATCAACAATTACAAGCTGGAAAAGCACAATTAGACTGGAGTGAAGTTGTTTCTGCCCAGCAAAAGTATTTAGAAGTGTTATTAGCTGGACTCGATCTTTCCGATAGTGCTGAGGTGTTGGGAATTGATGGCGCGATCGATGATAATATAGCCGATCGAATTATTCGTTGCTTTGAAAAAGTAAAACCCAAAAAAAGTAAATCTTCGATCAAAAAGCAATCCAAATCTAAATCTACTCCTCAAGTCTGGGAACAAACCAGTTTTCTAGAAACAAATTATGTAGCTGCTGAAACTTTAAATCAAGATAGACGAGGTAATTTAGTTACAGAACAATTTACTATCAAACCAGAACTGAAAATAGCAACAGAAAAAGATCACTCAGACTCTTCATCCGTCCCAGATACTATCTCTATCGAAACAGCCAATTCCAACCAAAGTAAGAACGACAATACAAAAATACTTAATAAAGCTACTACCTATCAAATTCGTGCCGAACTTGAAACAGCTATTCTCAAAGACCTTCTCGGTCCCGTAGGTGGTGCAGAAGAGGAAATTGAGGAAAGAAGTGTTACAGATCGTTATCTAGTAGGTCTTCTTGCCCCTCAATTTCGACGCAAAAAGAACGAACAACAAGCAGATGAAATCCCTCTAGAAGAAGAATCGGAACTGCAAGAGAGTCTGGAAATTGCTGGTCAAAATAGTCCAGAAGAAGACAGTACCCAAGGAAGTGTTCCTCCTCCCAACACCATGTTCCCCTCTTCAATGGGAATGACCTTTTGCGTTAGTGGTGAAGTAGAGACAATAGCGATCGCTGCTAAATGGGGCAAATATCAGCGAGAAAAGAGTCAGATTAGTTTTAAGGAAGATGGCAGTCCTCGACAGGTCTGGAAACGCTATCCTCATTCAGGAACAACGACTGAAGCTTTAGCTAATGGGCGAGAAATTCACTGGATAGTTTCACCCCAAGAAGAGCCAGATGTTTATGTAAGTGGAAAAATACGCCGTCTAGACAACAAAGATTGGATTATTTCGCTTTTTCTAGTTAATGCCCAACAAGAACCAAATAAACTGCGCGATCGCGCTTGGCTATTTCAACCAGAATTAATTGTTAATTCTCCAGACTCGTCGAATCCAGATATTTTCCTGCGTAAACCCATACCTGTTTCGATTAAAAATCTCGACCCATTAATTCATCAAGAAAATCAAGCCATGGCAATGCTGTATCGTCATCAGGTAGAGTTTGCCGTGGGACATGGGGTCAGCGTTCGAGCCGAAACTACAGCAGAAAATCCCAGACGCGCCTATGAGATGTCTACTAGCTTCGTTCCTACCTATGAAGTTGCCAAAACTACTCCTCCTACTCAAGAGGAAATTCCTGAATTGACAGGCTTAGTTTTGGATATGCAGCAATTAGCCCAAGGGGAAGCTCAAGAATTAACGACCTATCTCAATCCTCTGGTGACTGCTTATTCTAGCTGGATCGAGCAGCAGCAACAACGCCTCAACGATCCTGCCGAGGAACTGACAGAATATCAGGATGTAGCTGAAGGTGCGATCGCCAATTGCCAGCAAACTTTAGAACGCATTCAAGCTGGTATAGCTGTGCTGCAAAATAACTCCCAAGCCGTTGCAGCCTTTCAGTTTATGAATCATGCTATGTGGCAGCAGCGCATCCATTCACTCTATGCAGAGAAAATCAGAAGAGGCGAAAAGCTCGAATTAGCAGATATAGACGTACCTAAAAACCGCAGTTGGTATCCTTTTCAGTTAGCTTTTATTCTGCTCAATCTTCCTAGCGTTAGCGATCTACATCATCAAGACCGTTCCGACCCCACCAAAGCGATCGCCGATCTGCTTTGGTTTCCCACAGGAGGCGGTAAGACAGAAGCTTATTTAGGACTAACTGCCTATACTATTGGCTTAAGAAGATTACAGGGCAAAGTAGGAGGTAGAGACGGAAATTCTGGTGTAGCAGTTCTCATGCGCTACACTTTGCGTCTGCTTACTCTTCAACAATTCCAAAGAGCTACTGCTCTAATCTGCGCTTGTGAAGAGATTCGTCGTCAAGATGAATCTAAATGGGGCAATGAACCTTTTCGCATTGGTTTGTGGGTAGGTCAAAATAGCACCCCTAACTATACCTCTCAAAGTGAAGAGTGTATCAAACAACTGCGAGGACAATCTCGACAGATCAAAGGTGGTACACCCCATCAGCTTACGAACTGTCCCTGGTGCGGTAGTAAAATCGATCCTGGTAAAAATATTACTGTCGAACCAGTAGATAAAGGTAGAGGACGCACCTTTATTAAATGTGGCGATCGTTTAGGTCGCTGTATCTTTTCTAAGGGTGAAGGTTTGCCTGTTTTGGTAGTTGATGAAGAAATTTATCGTCGTCTTCCTACTTTGCTGATTGCCACAGTCGATAAGTTTGCTCAAATGCCCTGGAAAGGTCAAGTACAGATGCTATTTGGGCAAGTTAGTGGTTACTGCGAAAGACATGGTTTTCGTTCCCCCGATGTAGATGATAAGGAGCGACACAATAAAACTGGTTCTCTTCCTGCTGCCAAAACCATAGCCTGTGCTAAATTGCGTCCGCCAGATTTAATCATTCAAGATGAATTACACTTAATTAGTGGTCCTTTGGGAACTTTGGTGGGACTCTATGAAACTGCCATAGATAAATTAGCCTCTTGGGAAGTTAACGGTAAACCAGTTCGCCCGAAAGTTATCGCTTCAACTGCTACCATTCGTCAAGCTCAAACTCAAGTTTACAATCTTTTTTTACGCCAGCTTCAGATTTTCCCACCCCAAGGTTTGGATATTCAAGATAATTTCTTCTCACGACAAAGATTACCTAGCGAAGCTAACCCTGGTCGTCGTTATTTAGGTATCTGCGCCCCTGGACGGCGTTTAAAAGCAACTATGATTCGCGTTTACCTTGCTGTACTATCCGCATCTCAGGCTTTGTACGAACAGTATGGTGAAAAAGCAGACCCCTGGATGACTTTGGTTGGTTACTTCAATTCTCTGCGGGAATTGGGGGGAACGAGACGTTTGGTAGAAGATGATATTCGCAACCGTTTGGCAAAAATGGAACGGCGAGGACTGGCTAAAAGAACTCGAATCCTAATGGACGAATTGACCTCTCGCAAGGATTCTACTGAAATTCCCATCATTTTAGATAAATTGGAAATTCCTTTCGATCCTCAAACTGAAGCCGAAAATAAATCCCGTCGTAAAGCAAATAACAGAGTTGAAAAACCAGACCCGTTAGATGTGATTCTGGCGACAAATATGATTTCTGTGGGGGTTGATGTCAAACGTTTGGGAGTAATGGTTGCTTGTGGTCAACCGAAAAATACTGCCGAATACATCCAAGCTACCTCACGGGTAGGCAGAACTCATCCAGGTTTAGTAATTACAGTTTATAATTGGGCGCGACCCAGAGACTTATCCCATTACGAACGTTTTGCTCATTATCACGCTACTTTTTATCAGCACGTAGAAGCTCTTTCTGTTACTCCTTTTGCATCAGGGGCATTAGATCGAGGTTTAACGGCTCTATTAATCTCACTAATTAGACAAGCGGGAGAAGAATTTAACGGTAACGATCGCGCTGGAACAATTGAACGCAACCATCCTTACGTCCAAGCAGCCCTCGAAGCTATTATCGATCGCGTCGAACAAATTGAAGGAAATCAAGCAGGCGATCGCTTACGTCGGGAGTTATCAGCCAAACTGGATAAATGGTTAAGACGAATACAGCAATTAGAACCAGGCACTACTTTGCAATATCAAACATCCTCTAGGGAAGGTACAGCAATTAAGTTAATCGAAGCTGCGGGGAAAGGACAATGGGATGATTTTACCTGTCTTAATTCTCTGCGTAATGTTGAACCTACTGTAGGCTTAGTCTTAACCGACTCTCCTCCTGATGAAGATAATTCTCGTTTGCCCCAGCCATTTAGCCAAAACCCATAAACGATTTTTTAATAACTTCTATGACTCAACGTGATTTTAAAAAGTACAAAGTTGGTGAATTACGCCCCAGTCAAATTTTATTTACCTACGGTATTGGTGCGATCGCCGATCTACCAAATTTAGCAGTTATGGTCATGGGTTTGGAAGAATGGGAGAAAAATCGCACTGCGGAATTGTCAGAGCCAAGACTTTTGGTTGCTGTCCGTCGCCGACTCGGTTCTCAAGTAAAAGAGCTTCGTCTCCCCCCAATGCCTTCTGAAACAGCCGAAAGTCCTTTAGATGAAGCAGCGCGAATTGGCATACCCGTAGCTCCTTTCCCTAGCTGGATGGTTTGTCCCAAATGTCGTTTGCTTGCTCCTTTACAGTCAGGATTGTTTGAACTCAAACATAATCCTTATCGCCCTAACGAAGCCCGTTATGTTCATACTCACTGCCCAAGAACCAAAAAACCACCTGCCGTAATTCCTGCTCGGTTTCTTGTTGCCTGTGAAAATGGACATCTTGATGATTTTCCTTGGCGATATTTCGTTCACCAAGGTAATAGTGATTGTAAGGGTTCTCTGCGTTTAGAAGAATATGGGGTATCGGGTGCTGCCACTGATATTGTAGTTAACTGTAATGGTTGTAACGCCAGTCGTCGTTTATCTGATGCCTTTGGAGAAGTAGGGAAAAATAATCTGCCAGCTTGTAGAGGTCGTCATCCTCACCTCCGCAATTTTGAGGATTGCGATCGCCAGATGAAAAGTATTCTTTTAGGTGCATCCAATAGTTGGTTTTCTTCTACTCTTTCGGCTCTTTCCATTCCCTCGGCTTCAAATCAGCTAGAAGAATTAGTGGAACAAAACTGGATCGTTATAGGTAAAGCTAATAGCCAAGAAACATTACAGGTTTTACTATCAGCCTTACAAGCTACAGGACAGCTTCAAGATTTTACCTCTTATCCTCTAGAAGAAATCTGGGCGATCGTCGAGGCTAAACAGCAAGGAATTGAAGAAACGAATTACCAAGATTTAAAAACACCAGAATGGCAGATATTCTCTGAAGCTAACTCTAGTAAAAATACGCGAGATTTTCAATTACACTCTGTTTCTGCTCCTGTTGGCTATGAAAAATATTTTAGGCAAACTGTTCTCATCGAAAGATTAAGAGAAGTTCGAGCTTTAATTGGGTTTACTCGAATTCAATCTCCTGGAGATTTTGCCGATATAGAACAACAAAATGACGAATGTATTGCTCCTCTCAGCCGTTACAAACCAAAGTGGCTGCCAGCAACAGAAATTAAAGGAGAAGGAATTTTTCTTCAATTTAACGAAGATAGATTACAAGCATGGGAGAAACTGCCAGCAGTCAAAAAACATGAAACACAGATCAAAGTAGCTCAAAAAGACTGGCTCAATAGTCGCAATCCAGAACTCGTAGATACAATTCCTTTTCCTGGTATTCGTTATGTCCTATTACATTCCTTTGCTCACGCTTTAATGCGTCAGTTAGCTCTTGAATGTGGTTACAATGTAGCCAGCTTGAGGGAACGCATTTACTCTCAGCCACCAGAGGCTGAAAATGGAGCGCAAGCAGGTTTGTTAATTTACACTGCTGCTCCTGATAGCGAAGGAACTTTAGGTGGATTAGTAAAGTTAGGGGAACCGCAAACTCTTGGTTATCATATTGCCCAAGCTCTTCAACAAATGCGTTTGTGTGCTTCAGACCCTCTGTGTGCGGAACATAAACCTCATGGTGGTACATATTCTTTACATTGGGCAGCTTGTCACGCTTGTTTGTTCTCACCAGAAACTTCTTGCGAACGGGGAAATAAATTTCTCGACCGTTCGGTTCTTGTTTCCACCGTCGCGATCGATAATCTAGCTTTTTTTGTAACTTAAATGAAAGACGAGAAATCACTGGATAATAATCGTGAAAACGTAACACCAGAAACAAGCTTACGCCCCATAAAACTGTTGAAACAAATCGATCGAGTAGTCAATTTTTTACCACCGTCGGTTCTTGCTTCAGTTATCGACGATCTCCAAAACTCTCCTTTCCAATACGATGAAACTTTTGTAACAAAGTTGTTAGGAAAATTACCCAATCCACAATTTCGGCGTGTAGTTGCTGAACTACTATCGATTTGGCAACAGGATCAGAATAATTGGAATAGTTGCTCTCTCGCAGCAGCTTTAAGAAGTGCTGCATATTCTGTTGCTCAAATTCGCCAAGCTTTAAATATAGAGTTAGTTTGGACTTGTCCAGAAACTAATGATGCTTCTTTCCGTCGAACCGATCAAGTTTTACTACAATTAATTCGTGATGCTCAAAATGAATTGACCTTAATTAGTTTTGCTATTTATAAAATTCCAGAAATCGCTCAAGCCCTCAAATCTGCTGTAAATCGTGGTGTTAAAGTCAGGTTAATTGCTGAAACACCAGAATCAGGAGAAGGCAAAGTTTCTTTTGGTGTAAAAGCTGCTTTAGGAATTGAAATTGTCCAACAAGCACAAGTATTTGTTTGGCCGAAACAGCAACGCCCTGTCGATAGTGAAGGAAAATATGGCTCTTTGCATATCAAAGCTGCGATCGCTGATAGCCGATATCTATTTATTACCAGTGCCAATCTTACCGAATATGCTTTTACTTTAAATATGGAAATGGGTCTTTTAGTTGAGAATGAAGAGCTAACAATTCAAGTTGTTAAACAAATTGATAGATTAATTCAGCAAAAAATCTTTGTACCCATCACTTTTTAATTATTACGAATAGTAATTTACCTTACCTAACTAGAGTTAATTTTCATAACTTACCAGCTAAGACAAACAGAATGCCCCATCCAAACAAAGCCATTACTGGAATTACCCAAGCAATAATAACAGAGTTAAAAGCAAACTGTCTGGCAGCTTCAGTTTGAACCAACATCTTCTGCTGTTTCTTCAATAGAACAGCAGTCGAATTAACCAGACCTGTCGAGATAGCTTTTAAATTTTGATGTTCCGTAACCAGACTTTCAAGAACCTCATTTAACTTCTGCTCTAATTTATCTTGTTTTTCCTTTACCGCAGATAAATGACTCGACAACTGCTCAGTCATTTGGGTAGAAGCATTGACAAATTGATTAGCATAAATTTGAGCCGACTGCTCCAACTCTACCTTCGCCTTTAATATCTTATCCCCAGAAGCACCCAGTCCCTCAACAGCAGCCAAATTCTGAGCCACACAGAAATAAAAATCAAACAACTCATTATCCACAAAATACTGATTATCACTGAGCCATTGATATACTCGCTGACGAATCTTTATTTCTTCGTTTGATAACCTTTCTTCTACTAATTCTCGTAACTCATTCTGCTTTTGTGCTAGAGTTTGACCCCTCAAATAACTCACTAACTCATCCTCAAACTTTCCACATCAAACCCAGCATCATTTAGCACTTTATATACTCTTCTCAAATATCCCCGTAACCCAGCCAACTGAGCCGTACTAAACTCCGAATATCTACGAGCTTCCGTAAAACTGAGAGCATTTTTATACACAGTAGTGGCAGTATCAAATCTCAACTTTGGTAGATCGATTACCTTTAACTTATATTCAGATATTGACTCAGGAGTAATAAACCGCTCGAAGCTCTCCCATTCTTCACAGCGTCCTAAATTCCTGACTAATATATGTTGGGCATTATCTTCAAGACGCTCCAGCGTTCTCAGAAATCCTTCATAACATTCAGTCGAATCATCCAACAAATACCAATTCTGAATCTCCACCCCCAGATCGATAGCTGCTTCTAAAATATCGCTACTCCTTAGCCAATGATTAAACGCTTCTTCTACATTTCCTGGTAAATCCACCAATACCAATTTCTCCAGAGCTAAATCCAAAATACGGTCAGGTATTTTTAAATTTTTATCTAATTCACTAAAGCGAGTTGGTAAAGCAAATTCAGGATAAGCTTTTAAAAAACTTTCCTGTCTATCTGCATCCACAGCATAAAAATCTAATCCCGATTCTAAACAGTAAGCAGCCTTTAATTTAGAGAGTAAAGTTTTGCCAACTCCCCCCTTCTTACAATTAGAAAGTTGAATACCTGGACGAGTAGGAATAATTGTCGATGTTGATTCTGTTCTTTCTGTTTTGACTTTCATTTCGGATGAATTACTTACTCGCAAATAACTTATCTACAGCAGACTGTTTTAAAGATGAAGAGTGAGTACTTTTATCTTTAGACTTAGTTTCAATTTGGCTAATCTTTTCTCTTTTTACTGGTTGCTCTGGAGGCAAAACTGAATCAACAGTTTCAGAAATCTCTCCCGCTTCTTTCTCTAACTGACGACGATATTCTGTATGGTATTGCTTAAGAGTAGCAGTACTAATTTTCACACCCGTTTCCGTAATCGACTGAGCTAAGTCATCGTATTCGCATCCTCTAGCCAAAGCTGCCTCAATTCTCAAATGCAGTTTGGCAACTAACTTTCTTAAATATCCTGGTTGATTTGATTTACCTTTAGTTTTATCAATCTTTTTGGCGATCGACTTTTCTAATGGACTTAGTTCCGACTGATTCATTTCTAACTTTATGCCATTATTATTTTGTTATTGTGCCAAATATTTAAGCGATAATAAAGTTGATTTTAGAAAAAAAGATGCACTTTTAGTGGAAGACATCTTGGTCAAGCTAATAAATCATATACTCATTTAAATCCCACACCTGATGCACCCATAGTGGGCAACAAATAAAGATTAATTATTTTGTGAATAAATCCTAAAAAGAGAAGTTTGGGTATTTTTAGACATTAGTATTAAGATAAATTAATTTGTCAATTTAAACTAGTTATTAATAGCCAAAAATGTCACTATAAAACAGTGAAATAAATCCAGAAAATAATCAGTCAATTAATTTAATTATGGTTTGCTCGATCGGTAAACTATACGCCAAAGTTCAAGACTACGCTCAAGATAATTACTACACAAAAAACGCAGGATTAGAAAATAGTCAATGGTATGGTCGAGGTGCAGAAATACTCGGACTAAAAGGTCAAGTTTCCACGGAAGATTACAACAGAGCCTATCAAGGAATAGATAAGGAAGGAAACCCGCTACGCCAGAGACAAACTGGTAAAAAATATAACCCAGGAAGAGATGTAACTTTATCTGCTCCTAAGTCAGTATCTCTACTCGGTTTAGTCAAAGGCGATACCAGAGTAATCTCCGCACAAAAAAAAGCAGTTCATAATACCCTTGAATATATAGAGAACAACTGCATCTTTACCAGAACTGGGAAAGGAGGAGTCAATCGCCAACAAACAAATAATGCTCTAATTGCTATTTTTCACCACGACGATAATCGAAACCAAGACCCCCAACTTCATAGCCATTGTGTAATTTTCAATCAGACACAAGGAGAAGATGGTAAATGGCGTTCGATGGATAATCGAGAGCTTTACCAACAGAAGATGACCATTGGTATGGTCTATCATCATGAATTAGGAAGAGAACTAAATAAATTAGGATACGAACTAACTTGGAATCAAGATGGCACTTTTGAAGTTTGGGGTTATACTCCAGAACAACTAAAGGCGTTTAGTAGCCGAAAACAAGAAATAGACAAAGCAGTAGGTCAAGATGCTAGTGCAGAAGTTAAAGCTCAAGCTTGTACTAAAACACGCAAAGGGAAAGTCTATAAAGCTGCCGAACAACGAGAAGCACTGAAAGAAAAATGGCAGCAAAGAGCAGAGATAGCTGGTATTAAACATCCCTCCTCTAACTGGAAACAAATTACCCATCCAGTTAGTAAAACAGAAATATTAACAGAAGCGATTGATGTAACGAGTGAAAAGCAAGTAGCTTTTCCCAGACATATCTTACTCAAAGAAGTACTGCGACAATCTCAAGGAAAACATAGTTTAGAAGAATTAGAGCAGGAAATAGATAACCAGAAAAGTCTGATTAAAACTAATGACGGACGCTTAACTACAGTAAGAGCTATCAAAAGAGAACAAAAAATTCTCCATCTAGCTCAGAGTAATAAAAATACGTTTACTCCCCTGGCTGATGCTCAAACTGCTGGCAAACAAGCACAACAGATGGGACTAAATCAAGCTCAATCTCAAGCACTCATCCATTTTGTTACCAATAAAGATGGTATTATGCTCTGTCAAGGAGATGCGGGAGTAGGAAAAACTTATACAGTCAAAGCTCTACAGCAAACTATTCCAACCAATCTAAATATGAGAGGTTTAGCTCCCAGTGCTACTGCTGCGGAAGAATTACAGCGGGGTACTAACATCCCTTGCCAAACCATAGATGCTTATCTCCAAACTCCCCTCAAATTTCTGAATAAAAACGAGTTGATTGCCGTAGATGAAGCAGGCATGATAAGCAGTAGTCAAATGCAAGCTCTACTTGAAAGAGCCAAACAGACTAATTCTCGTTTACTCTTAATTGGCGATACCAAGCAACTGGCAGCAGTACAAGCTGGTTCTCCCTTCCGCTTACTTCAAGAACAAGCAAAATTACCCACAGTCAGAATTGATAAGAATGTGCGTCAGCAAAATCTACAGCTAAAAGAGGTAGTGAATTTATTAGCAACAGGACAGATAGAAAGAGGCTATCAACAGCTAAAAGAGAATGGCAGTATTAAGCAGATGCCCATCGATAGTTTGAGATTAGAAGCAGTAGTTAAAGATTATTTACAACGGGATGAGAAACAAAAGGCACAGACCCTGATTTTAGCTGGGACAAACCAGGAAAAAGCCAAAATTACCCATCAGGTACGACAAGGCTTAATTGAGGGGGGAAAGCTAGGTCAAGAATCTAGAGAAATTTCCATCTTAAAATCTAAAGACTTAAATAAATTCAGTCTTACTCAAGCTAGTAGTTATGAAATAGGCGATGTAGTCAAATTCCGTCAAAATTCAGCCAAGTTTAGCAAAGAATTCTACTATCGAGTTGATGCCATTGATTATAGAGCAGGTACTTTAACTCTCAGAGACAGCTACGATACCACCCAGATTTTAGAACTAAATCGCTACCAAGACCGTGAAGTATTTCAATCCCAAAGTCGAGAACTGCGTTGTGGAGAACAGATGAAGTTTACTCGCAACCATTATCAGAATCAGCAGAAACAAATTAACGGACAAAAGTTTACTGTACTAGGGTTTGAATCCAATGGGCAAATTAAGATTCGTACCTTAGGTAAAACTCAAACCGTTAGTCCAGATTTACTACTCTACTCTGATTATCGCTATGCAGACACGGTTCATAGCAGTCAGGGTAAAACAGCACAATACTGTATTTATGCTGCTGGCTCTGGTAACTCTCTAACTGTGGGACGAGAAAGTTTTTATGTAGCTGCATCTCGTGCTAAACAAGAATTTACAGTCTATACTGCCAGTTCCCAAGCTTTAGGGGTTTCCGTAACCAAATCGAGAGCGCAGGAAAATGCTTTACCTTTAGTGAGCAGTAAAACTACTACTCACAAATCTGTTGGCAACTTACGAGAACTAGAATTTAAGCTGCTCCTCTCTGCCAAATATTTAGTCGAACAGCAAGGAAAAGATAATTCTCACAATCGGCTAGAGAGAGTCTACCAATCTTCAGACGGTACAGAAATTCGACGCACTAACAATTCCCTCACCATTACTCAGGGAGATAGGGAGCTAGAGTTTGACGGCAATAATGCTACTGTCAGAAATACTTTTTCTGCTCCACAGATGGAAAGCCAAATTAAGGCACGAACCAATGAGATGGAGCAACACATCCAAACTAAACAATCTAAAACTCAGGAATGGACTATTAGCAGATGACCAGAAAAACAACTAAAAACAACGATTCTCTCTTGGGAATGGTATTCATTTTGGCATTAGTTTTCTTACTTAATTGGGCAGTCAGAAATCAACAAATAGCCCTTACCTTAGCCCAGCAACCTGAATTAATCTTGCCTTACTTAGTCGAGCAATTTGGATGGCTGCGACTAATTCTTGCTACTTTA
>JBFRWK010000197.1:0-42708 GCA_051439545.1 Xenococcaceae cyanobacterium
TTCCAACCCTAGTCACTGGTCGTGGTACTCATAAAGAGCCTGAAAAGAGAGGAGCCGTGTGAGGAGAAATTTTCATGCACGGTTCTGAAGACGAGTCGCCTCGGTGACGAGGTGGCTTAGTTTAACAAGTAAATTATTTAAAGAAATTTGTTTCTTACCCGCTACACATCAGAAATATTACTACACACTGGGGAACATTTAATCCTCGTTATTATTTCTATTAGCGTTGCCATCGCCATTGGTATTCCTTTAGGTATCCTCATTACTCGGCAACCGAACCTAGCCAAACCAATTTTAGCGATCGCCAATGCCATTCAGACTATTCCTAGTTTAGCTATTTTTGGTTTTCTTATCTCTGTTCCTTTTTTGGGAGGTATTGGCAAAATTCCCGCGATCTTTGCTTTATCTCTCTATGCCTTACTTCCTCTAATTCGCAATACTTATACGGGTATTAACACTATCGATCCTGCTATTGTTGAAGCGGGTAAAGCCATGGGCATGAGCGATCGCCAATTACTCTTGCAAGTAGAAATTCCTCTAGCCTTGGGAATTATTTTAACAGGGGTAAGAGTTGCCACTGTAATCTGTGTGGGAATCGCGACAATTGCTGCTGCTATTGGTGGTGGAGGTTTGGGTGTTCTTATCTTTCGGGGTATTGCCACAGTTAATAATGAGTTGATTCTAGCAGGGGCAATTCCTGCTGCGGTTATTGCTTTGGGTGCAGATTTATTGCTGAGTTGGCTAGAAGAAAGTTTAGATGCTAAGAAAACAACAGGAAAAATATCTACTTTTCAATGGACATTACCTTTAGGCATAATCTTGCTAATTCTGGTTGGTACTATATTTTGGCAACAAACCGCCCAGGTTAGTAGTAGTAATGACAAAATTATCATTGGCTCTAAAAATTTTACCGAACAAATAATCTTAGGAGAAATTCTTGCCCAACAAATTGAACAAGAAACTAATCTTCAAGTCGAGAGACGTTTTAATCTGGGAGGAACTTTTATTGCCCACGAAGCAGTAAAAGCAGGAGAAATCGATGGTTATGTAGAATATACGGGAACGGCTTTTACAGGAGTTCTTAAACAACAGCCCATCAGTGATGCTAAAGCAGTATACCAACAAGTCAAACAAACTTATAACGAAAAATTCGATTTAGAAGTATTCGATTCTTTGGGTTTTGAAAATACCTTTGCTATTGTCATTCGCGGTGAAGATGCGCAAAAATATAACCTCAAAACTATTTCTGACGCAGCTAAATATACTCCTCAATGGCAAGCTGGTTTCGGACATGAATTTTTAGCCAGAGAAGATGGTTATCCTGGTTTAGCTAAAACCTATAACTTAGAGTTTGCGCGATCGCCTCAGTCAATGGAAATAGGCTTAATGTATAAAGCCTTAAGTGCCAAACAAGTGGATTTGGTAGCGGGAAATTCTACTGATGGATTAATTCCTATACTTAATTTAACGATTTTAGAAGATAACAAAAACTATTTTCCTCCCTATGAAGCAGTACCCATATTTAACCAACAAACTTTATCTAAATATCCCCAAGTAAAAGACGCGATCGATAAACTTTCTGGTACAATTTCTGCTAAATTAATGCAACAAATGAATTATCAGGTAGACGAGCAAGCCTTACCCGTAGAACAAGTTGCACGAGAATTTTTTAGGAGCAGATAAAATTGCGTCAGTAATAACACTTGCTTCTATGAAGATCGAGGGATTTTTAGTTGAAGCGATCTAGCTTTAAGTTCGGCTGAAGTAATACAACAAATGAATTATCCTCTAGACTAGAAATATTTTCCTGTAAAAAAAGTTTTTAATAAATTTTGGCTAAATGATATAAAGGAAATGTAAACCCGATTGTTTACTTTGAATAATTTTTAAATATTTAGTGACAAGAATTTTATAGATATTAGCTAGAATTATCAATGTGCAAAGTATGATTGCATAAATAATAGTCGAGATTATTCCAGGATAGCGATGAAGCTAAAAAAATCATTGGCAGGAATTCTTGCTGGGCTAGCATTAGCCTTTGGTGCTACTGCTACTAATGCTCAAGTAAGTGAAACCAGAAACAATACCTATTATTGCGCTCAACTTAGAGGCAATTGGAACACTTTTGTCAATACTCCAAGAGGTAGAATTAACCTAATTAATTGGGTTCGCACTTATTCCAGTGAGTGGCAACCTAAAGAGCGTTGTGTTGCAGTATCTAGAAGGTTTCAAAACTTTTTGGATAAAGGAACACTCAAGTATATTCGTACGGGAATAGTCAATCAGCAACCAGTAATTTGCGTCGCTGATACCCGTGGGGGTAATTGTCCTAGTAACAATGTTTTAATTACTTTTCAACCAGGAACTAACCCAGAAACAGTTTTAATCAAACTAGTCGATTTTCGCCGTACTGTTAGTGGTCAAACTATAGTTTTGAGCGAAAATGATGCTGGTTTTTATGCTGATGGTGAATTTTACGTCGATATGGAGAAATTTCTTGAAAAAGTAGCTGCGAATCAGTAATACTACTCAAGTAAACCAAATATTTATTATGATAAGTAGGTGGATTAAAAAAGAGTAATTATTTTACTCATATTATTCCCTGTACCTGCTCACATTATTATATTTAAATAATCCTACCTACTTATTCCGAGTATATTTTTGGTAACTATTAAACCTCAAACTCTTTTAAAGTCAACTGTATTTCTTTGTCTGATGAGTACCATCCTAGTATTACCTGGATTGATTCATTTATGGGAGACTCGTCAGCGCAAAGCTAATGTGATTTCTTTTTCTGAATCCGATCGAACCATCCAGCAACTAGCTGCTAGTATTACAGTCAAAATTGTAACGACAGAAGCTTTAGGATCGGGAATTATTTGGGCAAATCAAGACTCTAGTTATCTAGTTATTACCAATAAACACGTATTGCGAGCGGGAAAATTTCCTTATCAGATTCAAACTGCGGATGGACAAATACACTATGCCCGAGTTTTAGATAATTCTCAGTTAGATAAATACGATCTAGCTATACTAAAATTTAACTCTGCCGAAAATTCCTATCAAACTGCGACTATTGGGAATTTTAAAAATTTGACAGTAGGAGAGCCTGTTATTGCTGTTGGTTTTCCCTATAATCGAGAAGATCTAAACCATAATTTACCGCGATCGCCTAAGATACCATCAGGATTAGATTTTAAAATGGGTCGAATTTCCTTCATCTTAGATCGCTCCTTAGAAGAAGGTTATCAAATTGGTTACACTAGCGATGTCAAAAAAGGGATGAGTGGTGGCCCTTTACTCAATCATCGAGGGGAAGTAGTTGGTATTAATGGTAAACACGCTTATCCACTTTGGGATGCACCAGATTTTTATGAAGATGGCTCTTCCCCTTGTCCACCTCTGCAAAAATTAATTACTCGCTCCAGTTTAGCTATTCCTTTACAAAAGATTGTTCGGCTTACTCTGCCATCGACTTTTTTACCAAATTATGAGTATGATAATTACAAAAGTTTCAAAAGTAATCGGAAACCGATAATTGTCAACTTAGAAAGAGATACGCATACACAAAAATCGATCGACAAAATGCAAGCAGAAGCAGAATTGAGGAAAAGTTGTCAAGAGATTTCTGAGGATTCAGATTTATCGGAGGTTAACTAATGAACTTTGCTGGCAAATTGCTCCTAATATCAATGAAAATAATGGGATTGGCGATCGCTATATCAGTAGCACCCTATCCGAGTAAGGCACAAGTTCAGCAAATGGCTCAAGCATTGTCTCCAGTACAAGTAAATCTTCGAGCTAGGCAAATTACGGTACGTATTGATGGGAGTGGTATCGGCTCGGGGGTAATTATCGAGCAAATGGATGATACTTATACTGTCTTAACTAATTGGCACGTCGTGCAGAATGAAGGTCAGTATACAGTACAAACTATTGATGGTAGACAGCATTCAGTAAAAAACGAAGATATACAACGAATATTAAATTTAGATTTAGCTTTAGTCAAATTTACCACAAATCAGAACTATCAGACCGCAGATCTAGGCAATTCTGCTCAACTTATTGAAGGACAAAATATTTATTTTTCAGGTTATCCAGGAGAATTACGACAAGAAGATAACCGTTATTATCGCTTTTTTACAGCTAATTTAGTGGGGATTTTGCCTCAATACACCGAAAGCGGGTATTCTCTCGTTTATAATGGCGATGCTTTTCCTGGCATGAGTGGAGGCCCTGTTTTCGACGATAATGCTTTACTGATTGGTATATATGGTGAAGCAAATATTCATGCTCTGACTGGGGCAATATCTAATTATGCTATTCCTATAGATATTTATAGACAAGCGATCGCAGCTAATAATGATTCTTCAGGAAATGTTTCAGAACAATCTTCTCCTGAAAATAGCAATGTCTCTGACGAAACCGAGGTTAATCCCCCTGAAGTTACAGTAGAAACCAATAATCCTAACAATACGGTTTTATCTTCTACTGAGACAGAAACAAATTCAGAAAATCAAGGGGCAAATAGTCAGACTAATCAAAATCCAGAAGCCTCTACCGAAGCCACAGAAATTAATAATTCTGAACCAGAAATAGTTGCAGCTACTAATACTGAAGAAGAACCAACCGCCACCAACTCAGAAAATTCCTCCGAAAATAGTCAGACCGAGCGACATTCAGAAGCCTCTACCGAAGCCACAGAAACTAATAATTCTGAACCAGAAACAGTGGTAGCTACTAATGCTGAAGCAGAAGCAACAGAAACAAATTCAGAAAATTCCTCCGAAAATAGTCAGACCGAGCGACATTCAGAAGCCTCTACCGAAGCCACAGAAACTAATAATTCTGAACCAGAAACTGTAGCAATAGTTGAGTCAGAGGAAAAAGAAGAAGAAATTATCAACACTCCTCTAATTTCTGCCAAAACTGGTATTGACTATTCTAGTTTACGCAGCCTCCTATCCGAACAACAATGGAAAGAAGCCAATATTCAAACCAATGATTTGCTCGATGAAATAATTGAGGTAGCTAGAAAAATTAATCCTCAAACCTTCATGGAATTAAGACCTCTTACCAAATTTGCTTGTAATGATATGGAGCAGATCGATCGATTATGGCAAGAATATAGTGATGGTAGTTTTGGTTTTAGTCCTCAGCAAGAGATTTGGACTTATGTAAACGAACAAAAAGAGTTTTCTACAAAAGCTTGGCGTAATTTTGCTACTATCGTCGGTTGGAAAGAAGGAGATATTGAAGATAGTGGCGGTTATTTATTGTACGAACAATTAGTTTTCAATTCACAAAAAGCACCTATCGGTCATTTGCCTTGGTGGTTTTCTGCTAATCAGGAACAGCAAGATATGATTAAACAAGCATTTAACCACTGTAATTTCAAAGCGATCGAAAAAGATGTTGAGGAAGATGCCGAACAAGTTGTTGAAGAGGAAGAATGAGAATTTTTGAAGCTAAATAGTCTGCTGTGGATTAGTCTTTCCTAACAACCTATCTCGCAAACCCTTAATTCTATCCCGATATTTTGCAGCTTCCTCAAACTCTAAATTTTTAGCAGCGTCTTTCATTTTTGCTTCTAACTGTTCGATTATTTCGGGAATCTTTTCTAAAGGTAACTCATCAGATTTTTGATAAACTTCCTCTAATTGTTCCGCATTTAAACGGCGAGAAATATCTAGAAAAGCCAAAATAGAATTAGCCGATTTCTTAATAATAGGTTTAGGAGTAATATTATGTTTTTTGTTGTAGGCAATTTGAATATTACGTCTTCTTTCCGTTTCTTCGATCGCCCTTGCCATACTACCAGTTAAATTGTCTGCATAAAGAATAGCTTCTCCCCGTACATGACGGGCTGCCCTACCGATAGTTTGAATAATTGAACTTTCAGAACGCAAAAAACCTTCCTTATCTGCATCTAAAATAGCCACTAAAGATACTTCTGGTAAATCTAATCCTTCCCGCAACAAATTAACCCCAATTAAAACATCAAACTCTCCTTCTCTTAACGCTTGTAAAATTTCTATTCGTTCTATAGATTTTATCTCTGAATGAAGATACTGTACGCGAATATTTCTTTCTTGAAAATATTCAGTTAAATCTTCAGCCATGCGCTTAGTCAGGGTAGTAATTAAAACTCTTTCTTTCTGCTTAATTCTTGTTTTTATCTCCCCTAAAAGATCGTCTACTTGTCCTTCTGTGGGACGGACAAAAATTTGCGGATCGACTACTCCAGTCGGGCGAATAATTTGCTCGATAATTCTCTCTTCAGATTGTTCTATTTCCCACTTACTAGGAGTAGCAGAAACAAAGATACATTGATTAACTTTTTGCCAAAATTCTTCAGATTTTAAAGGGCGATTGTCTGCTGCGGAGGGAAGACGAAAACCATGTTCGATTAAAACTTGTTTTCTCGCTCGATCGCCATTATACATCCCGCGAATTTGAGGTACGCTAACGTGAGATTCATCTACTACCAATAACCAATCATCGGGGAAATAATCTACCAAACATTCTGGCGGTTCACCTGGATTTCTGCCAGCTAAATGACGGGAATAATTTTCCACCCCATTACAATAACCCACTTCTTGTAGTAGTTCTAAATCGTAGCGGGCGCGTTGTTCTAAACGCTGTGCTTCTAACAGTTTTCCTGCCTTTTCTAATTCTACTAAACGGGCTTCTAATTCATTTTTGATATCTTGACAAGCTTGTTCTAATCTTTCTTCTGGAGTAACGAAGTGACGGGCAGGATAGATACTAACTCTAGATAAACTTTGTAAAATATCTCCAGCGACAGGATCGACGTAGCGGAGGGCTTCTATTTCATCGCCAAAAAATTCTATACGAATAATCCGATCTTCGTAAGCGGGTACTATTTCTAAAACATCTCCTTTAACCCGAAAGCGTCCCCGTTCGATGTCAAGATCGTTACGACTATATTGTACCGAGACTAAATCTCTGAGTAACTCTCTTTGGTTGATTTCTTCCCCTACTTCTAAAGGTATAGCTGCTTTCAGATATTCTGCGGGCATCCCCAAACCATAGATACAGCTAATCGAAGCTACTACAATAACATCTTTTCTTTCAAATAGCGATCGCGTTGCCGAGTGACGCAACATATCAATCTCATCGTTAATAGAAGCGGTTTTTTCAATATAAGTGTCGGTAACGGGAATATAAGCCTCTGGTTGATAATAATCGTAATAACTAATAAAATACTCCACTGCATTATCGGGGAAAAACTGTCTCAACTCATTACATAATTGGGCAGCCAGAGTTTTATTATGTGCCAATACCAAAGTAGGCTTACCCACCTTCTCAATTACCGCAGCTATGGAAAATGTCTTTCCTGTCCCCGTAGCCCCCAATAGAGTTTGAAAGCGATTACCTGCTAAAATAGACTCCGTTAGTTGCTCGATCGCCCTTGGTTGATCTCCTGTCGCTGGAAAAGGTGCTTGCAAATGGAAACTACTCATAAGTGCCAAGAAAACTGAAAAACCCACTTTTTGAGGGTAACGTAAATTAGGATAAAAATGTACTATAGCAAGCTTATTTGAGTTTTTAATCTATAACTGAAATAACAGAGATTAGAAAAAATACGATATAGCTTAGCTAAAGATCCTCGAACTTGCGATCGCTCTACCCTAATTCTCTACAAAAAGCCGATATGATAAATAATGTAACAAAGAACGTTTTAGATTTAATGATATAAGGGAAGATTGCTAATTTATGGCACAGATTCAAACTAGAACCGAACCCATGGTACTCAACATGGGGCCTCATCATCCCTCAATGCACGGCGTTTTGCGTTTAATCGTTACGTTAGATGGAGAAGACGTAATAGATTGTGAACCAGTCATCGGTTATTTGCACCGAGGCATGGAAAAAATTGCAGAAAATCGCACCAATGTTATGTATGTTCCCTACGTCAGTCGTTGGGATTATGCAGCAGGGATGTTCAATGAGGCAATTACCGTTAATGCACCAGAAAAATTAGCTGATATAGAAGTGCCTAAACGCGCTCAATATATTCGGGTGATTATGCTGGAGTTAAACCGTATTGCCAATCACCTATTATGGCTTGGGCCATTTCTCGCTGATGTTGGCGCACAAACTCCCTTTTTCTACATTTTCCGCGAACGGGAGATGATTTACGATCTTTGGGAAGCTGCTAGTGGACAGAGATTAATTAATAATAATTACTTCCGTATTGGTGGCGTAGCCGTAGACTTACCCTATGGTTGGGTAGATAAGTGCGAAGACTTCTGCGACTATTTTATGCCTAAAGTAGATGAATATGAAAAGTTAATTACTAATAACCCGATTTTCCGTCGCCGTGTGGAAGGAGTAGGCACGATTTCCCGCGAAGAAGCGATTAACTGGAGTCTTTCTGGTCCGATGTTAAGAGGTTCTGGAGTAAAATGGGACTTACGTAAAGTAGATCGTTATGAATGCTACGATGACTTTGATTGGGAAGTACATTGGGAAACCGCTGGAGACTGTTTTGCCCGCTATTTAGTCAGAGTCAGAGAAATGCGGGAGTCCATTAAAATTATCAGACAAGCTCTCAAAGGATTGCCTGGTGGCCCTTATGAGAATTTAGAAGCCAAACGCATGGCAGAAGGGCGTAAGTCCAAATGGAATGACTTTGACTATAAATATATAGCCAAACAAGTTGCCCCAACCTTCAAAATACCTGAAGGAGAACATTATGTTCGCCTTGAAAGTGGTAAAGGAGAATTAGGTATCTTTATCGTGGGTAATGATAATGTCTTCCCCTGGCGTTGGAAAATTCGCGCCCCTGATTTTAACAATCTTCAAATTATTCCTAGCTTACTTAAAGGCGTTAAAGTCGCCGATATTATGCCCATACTAGGTAGTGTTGATGTAATTATGGGTTCGGTCGATCGCTAAAACTGTTGCAAACAGCAAATATACTAATTTAATTTTCTAAGTGGGGACTATTTAAGTATCCCACTTTTTTATTCTCTAAAATAAAGTGCCGTCAACTCATAATTAAACTTAAAAACAGTTTGATTTATCAGTTTAACGACACCTAAATAAAATTTTATCGATTAGTTTATAGGTTAGTAGGCAAGACCCATACTACGCGTAGTTTCCGCCCCTAAATAAACACGGATGCTCAAGAAATCGGTAGGACAAGCAGTTTCGCATCTTTTACAACCAACACAATCCTCTGTACGAGGAGAGGAAGCTATTTGACCAGCTTTACAGCCATCCCAGGGTACCATTTCTAATACGTCTAGAGGACAAGCCCGTACGCATTGAGTACATCCAATGCAAGTATCGTAAATTTTAACGCTATGAGACATTTAATATCGGCTCCTTACCGTGTGTTATCCGAGATATTATTTATTTTGTCTTTATGGGCTAGTTTACCTCATGCACATATTCTACTTGTGGAAAAGGCTACATAACTTCAAATTCTGTAACAAGAATCTCTGGGGTAATTTATTAACTAGCAACTATTCAAAGCTTTAAGATAAACAGACTTTATTTGTCGAGCAATTTTCGTCCAACTATAGTTTTCTTGAATATAGGCTTGACAGGTTTCTTGACTGGGTAATTTACGTCGATCGCCTAAAATATCAATAATTCCTTGAGCTATATGCTCTGTAGTAGCAGATTCAAATAATAAATCGGGACAGAAAGGTTGTAAAATTTCGGGAATACCCCCAATAGGAGTACCGATTACGGGAGTCCCAGCAGCTAAAGATTCGATAACAATCAAGCCAAAACCTTCAAAAGCAGTAGTCGGGACGACAGAAAAGTTGGCTGCACGATAAGCTAAAGGTAATTGCTCGTCGGGTATGTAACCCAAAAGATGAACTCGATCGCTTAATTCTAGTTCTGTTATTTGCTGCTGCAAGGTTTGGGCTAACGCACCTTTACCTGCAATGTACAATAAGATATCTGGATATTGTTTGCTAACTAGATCGATCGCCCTAATTAAATTTTCTAAACCCATGCGTCTGGCTAATCTCCGCACGCAAAATACGATCGGACGATTTTTACTCCAGCCCAATTTGGCTCTAGCTTCATCACGAGTAAGATTAAGGGCAAAGCGATCGATTTCTACCGCTCCAGGAACTATATTAATCTGTTCTAAAGGGACTTGATATTCTTGATGTAGAATATCGCGAAAAGTTTGAGAAAGTACGATAAACTGACAAGAACGCCGATAACAAGTTTTTTCTAGTTCTTTTTTCAACCAAACAGCAGCAGTTTTTTGGCTTTCTGCACCACTTTCTAACGCCCAGGGGCCATGAAAATGGGTAACTAAAGGAAAATTTTGGAGTTGACTCAGTAAAGGAAAAGTATATAAGGCAAAGTGAGAAACAATGAGATTATATTCTGCTTGAGTAATTAACTGCTTAAAACTTTTTCTAACTGCTGACCAACGTTTTAGTAAAGATGAATCTGGTGGTGCAAAAGCTTGGATTTGTCCCTTGGTCGATCGAGCAACTTGAGGTGAACCCGCTACTAAACCTGTTACTTCTACTCCTACTTTCGGTAAATGACGACTGCAATCATAATAAACGCGATCGAGTCCTCCTCCTTGTTCGGGAAACCATTCTAAACCTATTTGTAGAGTTTTAAGTTTCATTCATAGTCCTTTGTCTTTTGTTCTTTGTATTTTATGACTAACGAATAACAACTAACTACTAACTACTAACTACTAACCACTAACAACCAAAGTTTCCACAATCTTTAAAAGTTCTTGGGGTTGAATTGGTTTGCCCAAATAATCTGTTGCCCCTAATTTTATTGCTTGTTGTTTATGGCGATCGCCCGTCCGCGAAGTTGCCATTACTACAGGGGTATTCTTAAATTTGCTATTTCCTCTAACTTTTTGTAATAATTCAAAGCCATTAACTTTAGGCATTTCCACATCAGAAAGAATCAAATCGACAACTTCGTGATGTTGTTCTAATTTATCTAAAGCTTCTTGTCCATCTCGACAGACAATTACTCGATAACCTACGGTAGTCAATAGTTTTTCCAGCATCCGTCTGGTAGCTACAGAATCTTCTGCAACTAAAATTGTCGGAATATTATTAGTTTCTGGGGTCGGAGTTGAAGGTTTAGCAACTTGAGTAGTAGTAATTTGTTCTAAACCTTGAGGTAGAATTACAGGGATAACTTCCCCTGTACCTAAAACAGTACAACCAGCTAAGTAAGAAGGAACGGCAATAGTATCATCAAAAGGTTTAACAATTAATTTCTCCTCTTGCAGAATGGCATCAACCAAGATAGTAATTAAGCCAAAAGCAGCCCTAATTATTATTCCTACTTTAGAACGGTTGATATTTAGAGGTTTTCTGGGACAAGGTAATAAATTTGCCAGAGGAGTAATAGGTATAGTTTTTTGTTGCCAATAGATGGCTAGTTTTTTCTCGTCAGTAAAATCTAGTTCACTATAGGGTAGAGTCCCAATTATACTGCTATTGGGGATAGCCAGAATTCGATTGTCTAATTGAATCAAAAACAATGACATCAAGCTAAGATTGAGGGGTAGCTTGAGGGTAAAAGTTGTACCTCGATTTGCTTTAGTTTGAACTTGGAGATTGCCTCGCAATTTATTGATTTGATTACGGACGATATCTAAGCCCATGCCTCGACCAGATATATCACTTACTTGGGCTGCGGTGGAAAAATCTGGCTGAAAAATCCAATCAATAATCTCTTCAGGACTCAATTCACTAATAGGCTTATCTGGATGGCAAATTCCTCGCTCTTTTGCCCGATTATAGACTTTTTCTAAATTAATCCCGCAACCATCGTCTTGAATTGTAATTACTAGCTGATTATTTTCTACTGTGGCTTGAAGTAAAATAACGGCGGTTTCTGGTTTCTGCTTAGCAAGTCTCTCTGCTCTAGATTCGATACCATGATCGAAAGCGTTATTAAGTAGATGAGTAAGGGGAGTTTGTAATTGCTCTAATAATACTTGGTCGATGGGTGTATTTTCTCCCTGGATAATTAGATCGACTGATTTATCAAAACGTTGGTTGAGATTACGAATTTGGGGAATAAATCTTTTGGCTAAAAGAGAGAAAGGTACTAGACGAGCTTCGGTAATACCAGTGTAAAGAGTATCTAAGTTTTTTTGTGTTTGTTCTAAGTCTTCTGCTAACTCTCGCTCAATTAAGTCTAAGTCAGTACGAGTCTCTTGTACTAACAGCATTAGCTCCTGAAAGGATTGTAAACTACTGTGGAGTTCCGTATAGCGATCGAGTTCTAAAGCATCAAAGCTCACATCAGCCGATAAGTTATGGTCTGCTGGTGTTTGAGGAGAAGAGCTAGGAGCTATATTAGTAGAACCTACCGCTAATTGGTCGTATAAATTCTGTATTTGGTCGCGAATTGGTTCAAATTGACGATTAAGCGAGCGTAAACGCCGATTTGCTTGGTTTAATAGCTGTTGTTGTCGATTGAGTCTGGCTTGAGTTAAAATTACCTCTTCAATGTTGTTGGTCATCCCTTCTAGTTTATGTAAGGGAATTCTCAATTGAGATAAAGCCGTTTTGACTATTTGTGGTGGTTGAGGAGAGGTGTCTGCTTGAGGAATGGACGGTGTTTGAGTAGTAGGAGGAAGAGATTCTGACTCTACAGTAGTTACTTCTCCTTTCAGTAAAAAGCGATCGCGCAATTGTCGAATCTCGGCGACACCTTCTTGGGCAAACAGTAAAGCTGCCACGGGGTCCGATTCTGCTACTGCATCCGCAATAGGAGCAATTGCCTCGATTAACCAAGGTAAGTTGAGAGTCTCACCTAAAAATAAACTTTCATCGATAAAACTAGATAATAGTGGTTCGATTAACTCTGGTGGAGTATCTGGGGGTAAATCGGCGATCGCGCTTAAATTCTCTTCTAGTTCTTGATTTAAAGTATTAGCAATAAAATCGTCGTTACCAAAGCTATTTTCTGGACTAATTTCCGTCTCATTTTCTAGAGGTCGATCGAGATGAGCATCTCTTTGAGAGCGTAAATTACTAATTACTTCTTTTGCCAAGTCTAAGACTTCTGGAGGCGGAGATTCTTCTAAAACTTCCGCAATAGGAGCGATCGCTTCTACTAGCCAAGGTAAATTGAGAGTTTCTCCCAAAAAAATACATTCATCCGTAAAATTAGCCAAAAACTGTTTAATAATTTCGGGAGGTATGTCTGATGTTAATTCTTCGATCGCCTCAAAAGCAGTTTCTAAATCTTCGTTTAAAGTACTATCGACTACGCTACTTTGTTCGCTTTCTGTTGGCATTGCCTCGTCCGATCTAGCAGCAGAGCCAGCTAAAGCTTCTAAAGCGATCATCAAATCTGGATTAGCCGTTACTTTATCCGTTGTTCTCGCCTGACTTAAAATAAACGCTACTTCGTTGACACCCTGTTCGACTAAACTCCAGCCAAAATCGACTTCCTCAATTTTTTCTTGTTGAAGGGCAATTAAAACATCTTCTATTTTATGGGCTAATTCTTGTAAACTATCGAGAGAAGCCAACCCTGCACCACCCTTAAGTGAATGTGCAGCCCGCAACAGAAGGGTAAAATCCGCAGAGCCATCGCTTTGTTTGATGCCCTCTTCTAACATTTGTAGATATTCTGGGGCATCTTCATCCAAAAAGCATTGACGCGCCTCTTCGGTAATAGCTGCGAGAATTGAGGGGTCTAAGGGAGAACTCATTTTTTGATAGGGAGTAGGGAGTAATAAGTAATAAGTAATTAATGAAAACCGAGAAAGATAGCCCAATAACTAACAGCTAACAACTGTTGCAACTAAGCTTGTAACTTAAATTGAGATACGGACTTTTGTAGCGTTTCTGCTTCTTCTACCAGAGTACGCAGAGATTCAACCACATTTTGGGCTTCAGTTGAGTTGTTTTTCGCAATTACCGCAATCCCTGTCATTTTTTCGTTAACTTGACGAGATGTGTTAGTTTGATCGATCGTACTAGTAGAAATAGACTGGAGATACATATCGATTTTTTCACTAGTTTCCGCCAAATTCTGCAAGTTTTGTTTGGTTTTACGGACTAATTCACTACCAGTAACAACCTCAGCCGTACTAGTTTCAATTCCTTGCAGCACGGCAGTAGTATCTTGTTGAATCGCCGACACTAGTTGTTGAATATCTTTAGTTGAATTGGTGATTCTGTCTGCTAAACGACGTACTTCTTCTGCAACAATACGGAAACCTTCGCCATGTTCCCCCGCACGGGCTGCCTCTACAGAAGCGTTAAAAGCAAGTAAGTTAGTTTTTTCCGAGATACCAGAGATAATTTCCACAATCTGAGCAATTTCTTGAGAAGATTCTGATAATTGTTTTACTTGTTTAGAAGTACCCGCAACCGTAGTTCTGATTTTTTCAATACTACTTACTGTCAAATCCATAGCAGCATCCCCTTCTTTGGCTTGAATTAAACCCTGGTGGGCAATTTCAGCAGCCTCTTGGGCATAATTTGCTACATTTTGCACGGATGCATTAATTTCTTCAATACTAGATAAAGCCTGGTTAATTTCCTCTGCTTGGGTAATAGCTGCATCACTAAGTTGACGTACCGAACTTTCCCCCGTGAGAGATAATTCCCCTACCTGGTTGGAGACTGTTTGTACTTGTTGCAATAAGGCTCTTAATCGTCCAATAATAGCGTTAAAAGCGTCAGCGATCGAACCTACCGCACCTTCAGTCATTTTTGCTTTAACCGTCAAATCTCCTTTCTGTGCGCCTTCTACGTCTAGGAGCAAGTTCATTACCCCCTGTTGGAGGCGTTCTTTTTCTTGCTTTTGCTTTTTGGTTTCTGCTTCTTGAATCTTAATCAAGTCTTGGATTTGTTCTGCCATCAAGTTAATGTTACTACCCAAATCCGCTAGCTCATCTGCGCCAATTACATCCATCCGTACATCTAGTTCTCCTTGTCCTAACTTTTGTACGGTATCGGTAGACTTAATTAAGGGTAACGTACCTCGATAAGCTAGAAAAGTTGCCAAACCAGCAACTGCCAAGACAGTTAATCCCGTACCTAAGAGTAAAGTCAATAATAATTGTTGTTTGAGAGCAAAAGCTTCGTCTGTATCAATACCGATAACTGCTTCCCAGTTAAGGGGTGGTAATCCTGCTAGAGTGCCAGTAGGAGCATAAGTTACCAATTGCTTTGTGTTGTCGATCGCATCTACAGTTACAAGATAACCTGATTCACCAGTAGCTATAACTTCATCGATCCCAGGAAAGTCTTCAACTAAACTTCTACCAACCTGTTCTTTTTCCAAAGCGACAAAAATTGTCCCCTTAGAATCAACCAAGTGATACTCTTCCCCATTAGCATTAAAGTCAGCGACTAACTCTTCTAAATATTTAACTGGCATTCTGGCTCGAACTACACCAGTCATTTTATTCGTGCCTTTTTCAATAATTGGTGCAGCAATATAGATGGCTGTAATACCAGAAGACTCGGATGTGAGGGGCTGACTGATATAGGGTTGTTGAGTTTTAACTACCTCTTGGAAATAAATACGATCTTTCTGATTCTCTAGTTTATCCCCCGTAGATTGTACGAGCGGATTTCCATTGAGGTCAAAAGCAGCTATACTATCATAAACAAGATAACTCTCAATATAGTTATCCATCACTTGCTGTTTCTCTGCTAGATCTGTTACATCTCGAATAGCGGGATTAATTAAAATACCTTGCTTGGCGATAATTTGAATATCCCCATAACGCTCGATCATAAAGCGGTTAATCTTATTCCCCATACTCTTTACACGGGCTGTTTCCGCTAAAGAAACTTTTTCTTCTAAGGCTTTACCACCAAAATAATAGACAGCAGAACCAATCCCAATTAGAGGAATCGTA
This sequence comes from Xenococcaceae cyanobacterium, assembly GCA_051439545.1. Taxonomy (GTDB): domain Bacteria; phylum Cyanobacteriota; class Cyanobacteriia; order Cyanobacteriales; family Xenococcaceae; genus JASJDJ01. The sequence continues at coordinate 15,881 of JBFRWK010000197.1, forward strand.
CTGAGGGCAATTGCCAATCCTGTTACTTTCCACCTCAGACTTAGTTTTTGCCACCAGGAAGCTTTATCTTTAGCTGATTCAGTCTTTTCTTTTTCCTTCCCAAGACTCGCATTGGTACTTTGAATATTATTTATAGCTTGTTGGGCTACAGCAGCGTAGTTACCTTCTGTATCTATTTCAATTACTTCTTGATAAAGAGCAATGGCTTTGTCGATTTCCCCTAATTTTTCTAAATTACTGGCTTCGAGGATTTTACCAACGCAATCCTCACTAGTACTAGGTTGATAGTTAGACATAATAATTTTACCTATAAGTTTGCTTAATGTAGTTTGATTATGCGTTCACCAGAGTCGAGTGTTGATGTAACTGCTGAAACAGAGTTTCTACGTCTAAGATGTAAGTAATGGTATTTTCTTTTTCGATCGCCATCTTACAGATAGCTTTTAAGCTAGATGGAGCATCAGATGAGATGGGTTGGAGTTGACTGGATTGAACTGTTAATAGTCCGTCTAACTTCTTAACTGCTAGAGCTACACGTTTTTGGATTCCTTGAATTTGATATGTAAGTAAAATAGAAGTTAATTTTAAATTCCAGCGATCGCTAAGCGTTTCTACAGAACCTGCCAAATTAAGAAAGCGATCGATGTCTAATACCCACAATAAAGAGCCTTTAAAGTTAACCACTCCATACCAAAATGGAGCTACCCCTGGCACAATACAGATATCTTTCTGCTCGAATTGTGTAACTGTTGTCATTTCTTCCAGGTTTAAACCCAATCGGATGGAGGTGGATAACTCAACCACAAAAAATTCTCGATTCATTTGGTTTCTAGTTGATATGCTGAACCACCTTATCAACTAAATTTTGTGGTGCATAAGGTTTGGTAATATATTCATTACCGCCTTGACGTAATGCCCAAAAGCGATCGAATTCTTCTGATTTAGAACTACAGAAAATTACAGGAATTTCTTTTAAATTATCGCTTTCACGGATCTTACGGCATAAATCTAAACCACTTTCTCCTGGCATAACGATATCCAACAAAATGAGATTAGGAGGATTATTTTTCTGAAGCCATTGCCAACCCGCTTCAGCATTTTCGGCGACAGCAACATTAAAACCTGCATGAGAAAGTAAAGCAGAAACCATATTTCTTTCTGCTTGAGTATCTTCAATGACTAAAATAGTTTTCATAAAAATTGAATTCCTCAAAAATAATTAGTCTACAAAAGTAGAACATGGATATATAGTTCCCAGAATCGCGATGGAAATTGTAGATTAATTGCTTAAATTTTAAAAATTTATTTATACTGCTAATTTTTTAACTAACTCGACTAAAACATTTGGTTCAAAAGGTTTAGTCAAATAGTCAGTAGAACCAACAAATTTAGCTCTCATGCGATCGATAATGCCGTCTCTTCCAGTAAGCATAACAATGGGAATTTGTTGAAACTTGTGAGAACGGCGTAACATACTGCATAAGTCATAACCATTCATAGTCGGCATATTAATATCCATCAAAATTAGGACTGGATTTTGACGAGATAATTTCTTCAAAGCAAGTGCAGGATCGAGTATATCGATAACTTGATAACCAATAGCTTCTAAAGTTAATTTAACTTGTCGCTGTACCGTTTTACTATCGTCGATACAAGCAATAACAGGTAATTGAGTCCCTTCCTGATTACTTTCTTCTGGCTTTATTGTTTGAGTAGAATAGGTATTAAGTCTTTGAGTAAGCGGTGATTGACTGACAGGAACTTGAGATGTTGTTTTATTTTTAGTTTTAGTTTCTTGCCATGGTAATAAATTAAAAATTTGCTCTTGAATACAAGGTTGTAAACATTTAATTAATTTAGCAGGAACAATATTAACTTGAGAAGCTATGTAATAAAAACTATTTTTAGCAGATAATAAATTAACCAAAGAAGATATTTTCTGGGAATTAGCCACATCAGCCAGATCTGGATTTGTACCTAGATTTTTCCAAAATTTATAAAATTTTAGAGTGTTATCTTGTTGGAGATATATACGACTAAAAGGAGAGTTTATATGTGTTCTGATTTCCGTCCATTTTTTGGCTTTTTTCTTGAGTTCTATGATTGTTAAGTCATGCCAAGAGAAATCGGCAATAGTTTCTTTTAATGTCTTATTTTCGCTTAATTTAATTGAGGCTCGGTCTAGGCTTAGAACTTGAGTTATCGCTTCTTGAGTAAACTGTAAAAGTAATATTTGTAAATCTAGATCGGCTAATTTTGTATCTGTTCCCCATTTTCGTAACTGCACGTATTCAGACTCAGTAGCATTTATTTGAGGACAATCTGACTCTATTTGGTAAAATTTCCATAAATATTGCAGTCGATCTTGTTGACCTATAGTACTTGTAGCATATTGAACTCTACCGCCAGAACAATAAATATGCCAACTAACAGAATTGTTCTTCGGTTCAGTAAATTCAAGACAACCAGACCAAGCTTGTTTTAATTTTTCTTCGATAATAAAAAGGGGACTTACAAGATTATTGTTCATGATATAGATTCAATTCAGGAAGAGACAATTGAAAACTGTCAATTTTTTAGTAGAAGTGAAAATAAAAAAATAATCTTTCTGTATTTTTATTCACTGTTCCTGGGTTTATAGTTCCCGAAAACAATCTGAAAATCTCTAACAGTTTTTACCGAGGCTATTGCTTTAAAGTCAAAAATATCACTTAGAAAAAGTCTGCCATCCAAGGGCGATCGCCTGAAAAGATTAAGGTTGCTATTTCTAAAGCTTCTGAAGTCGCTCTTAGATTACCTAAACTTTGTAGTTGTCGGGGACTCAAAAAACTTGTATAAATAGAAGCTAAACTACGAATATCTATCTGAAAATCGCCTCTTCCTCCTGGAATAACTTCCCCACTTCCCTGAGAAACTTGCAAACAAAATTTATTATTATTAGCAGCAATTAAATCATCACGAATATCTAAATGCAATTCTGCTTCTAATTTCTTTGGATAACCCCGCAATGATAAAGCTAAAGGCAAATTAATTATGCGTAGCATCCAAGTCATCTGACTCTTAATTTCCGCGGTTTGTTCGGGTAAAAGCAAAGTATAGGGATTAACAGATGCACCTCGCCAAATTACTTTTTCACTCATAGAGCGATGATCGGCTAAAAATGTCCATAAGCGTTTAGCAGCAGAAGCATTTAATAATACCCAGTCTTTAATCTCGATCGCTCCTTTATCTTGAGTAAAGATGATATAACCTTTAGGTGCAGTTTCCGAACCAATTAAATAAGCATAAATTTCTTTTTCTTTGCTTGGTTCGAGTATTTTTGACCAAATAGCAGAATGGCGAGCTAAATTACCGTTATTTACTTGTGCCTGTTCATTGTATATATTCTCAAAAATGCTGCGATCGCTCAAACCAACCCGATGTATAGGAAGATGACGCTCTTTTAGTTGGATGCTAGCAATAGCTAATTCCCATTTACAATAGCTTCCTCCTTGCTCGTATCCTACTTGGCGATATAGTGTCTGAGTAGCAGGATATAGAGCAGAAATGGGTATTTGTGAGTTATAAAGTTCTTGAATTGTACTAGTTAAGAGTTCTCTAGCTACACCCTTACCACGGGCTTCTGGTGCTACACCAACAGCAGCAATACCCCCCATGGGTACAATCTTACCACCAAACCACTGCCCCATAGGATAAATTGCCAATCCCGCGCTCGTCTGATCTTCTTGACGCAAAATACGGAAATTTTCAGCACCAATACGATTAAAATAACGCTCCCAGTCAGAGAAAGAACTACCAAAGCACTGGCGGATAATTTCCCCAAGTCGATCGATTTCTTGAGAGTTGGAGACAGAACTGTATTGATACGGTTGAGTCATAATTGTATTGGATACTCTAGTATTTGATGCTTGAGATTAGTAGAGAGTAGCAACTAACAACTAACAACTAACGACTAACAACTAACAACTATCGACCAAGCCATTCTCTAATCATATCTAACAAACTCGAACCGCCCCAGACAAGAGCTACCAAAATTGAAATAGATAAAGCAGCACCTAAAGCACAAATAACTAAACCCGCAAGACTAATTACTCCATCATCTTCTACTAAGCCAAAGCCTGTCACAAAAATACCGATCGCTGGTAAAGTGTTTGTACCAGGGATAGGAATCATCATAGAAATAGACATCAACGCGATCGCAATTCCAATAAAAATTTGTCCTGGTAAACTAGTACAGATATAAGCTAATCGTGGTTTAGTTATAGCTTCTATTCTCTGCAACCAAGGAATACCCGCTTTGATAAAACCTTGGGCTGTTTCTAATTTAAGTGAACTATTCATAATTTTGGCTGGCATCCAAGGGCGTTGGCGACCAATAATAAGTTGAACTGCCAAGAAAAAAATTACAATAGCAAAAGGAATAGAATAACCTGTTGCTGGTATTGGTAAAGCAGAAGGAATAGATATCAAAACAAATAAAAAGCCAAAGGTTCTTTCTCCTGCTAAAGACAAAATTTCAGCCAGAGTTACTTTGGGGTTTCTTTCTTCTTCAAAAAAATAACGATTTAGTTCGACAGATAGTTTAGCCATTTATTCTAAGAAATAATCGATCGATCGTTTATATATCATTAAATTAAAAAAAAGAGTGGGATTTTATTTTACCCACCCCTAATAAAAACTGATAGCTAAAACCTAAGTACCTACAGTCCAAGAGTTGATATATTCTTCTTGTTCGGCAGTGAGGGTATCGATGTTAATACCCATAGCTTTTAGCTTGAGGGCTGCAATTTCTCGATCGATCTCTGTGGGAATAGAATGCAAACCTGGTTCTAATTTACCTTTGTTTTTAACTAAATATTCGCAAGCCAAAGCTTGGTTGGCAAAACTCATATCCATTACTGCACTAGGATGTCCTTCAGCAGCAGCTAGGTTAACTAGTCTTCCTTCTCCCAAGACAACAATAGTTTTACCACTAGGTAGTTTATATTCTTGAGTAAAGTTACGAACTTCTTTTACTTCTGTTGCTTCTGCCCCCAAAGATTTTAGGTCAATTTCAATATCAAAGTGACCAGAATTACAGACCATTGCGGAATCTTTCATCACGGCAAAATGTTCTGGACGAATTACGTGCTTATTCCCAGTAACGGTAATAAATAAATCTCCTTGAGGTGCAGCTTCACTCATGGGCATCACGCGGAAGCTATCCATGGCTGCCTCGATCGCTCGGACAGGATTGATTTCAGTTACGATTACGTTAGCACCAAGTCCTTTTGCCCTCATGGCAACGCCTTTTCCACACCAGCCATAACCAGCAACTACAATAGTTTTACCAGCTAAAAGCACGTTCGTAGCACGGATAACGCCATCCAGGGTCGATTGTCCCGTCCCATAACGGTTATCAAAGAAATGTTTAGTTTCCGCATCGTTAACATTCATGGCAGGGAAACTGAGAACACCATCTTTGAACATTGCTTCTAAACGAACAATACCTGTAGTGGTTTCTTCTGTAGTTCCAATAATATCGCTTAGTTGATTCTGTCTTTCTTTGACTAGGGTAGCTACCACATCACTACCATCATCAATAATTATATTAGGTTTATGGTCGAGAGCGATTTGCACGTGACGATGATAGGTTTCGTTATCTTCTCCTTTAATGGCATAAACAGGAATGCCATAGTCGGCAACTAAACAGGCTGCCACATCATCTTGAGTAGAGAGAGGATTACTAGCAATTAAAATCGCATCAACACCACCAGCGTTTAAGGTAATTGCCAAATTCGCAGTTTCTGTAGTCACGTGACAGCAAGCCACGAGACGAATACCTGCAAAGGGTTTTTCTTTCTCAAAACGTTCTCTAACTTGTTTAATAACGGGCATTTCTCTTGCTGCCCATTCTATTCTTTGCTTTCCTTGTGGCGCAAGGGCAAGGTCTTTTACTTCGTAGTTCGGTTTGGTAAAGGTGGCAGTCATAAAACTTATTTATTGGTTAACCATATCGTTCTGAGATTGTAACTGAATTTCTACTTCCATGCCTGATTCCTTCAGAGAATCTTTGGCAGATTTACGACTGAAACGTGTTTTAAAAGCAGTTGAGAGACAAAAAAGTACAAAAATTGTTATTTTACTCAAAATATTTTCTAAAATTTTACACGAAAGAGTTTATTGATTTATTAATATTTGGTAGTATTAGCTTCAACTGGTTTATTCAATTTTCTAAGAAAAATGTCCTTCCTTGATAATTCTTTTGAAACAATACAATTGCAGCTAGAAAATCTCTGCGAACAAAGAAATTGTTATGAGCAAGAGAAACAATATATAATTAACCAAATAAATAATTCATCTTCTAGTTCTAGCGAACAAGAAACTGCTTTAATTAATATCGAACAAAAACAACAAGAAGTAACTCGCACAATTCAAAAATATTCCCATCAATTAGATGTTCTACGCCGAATTTTTATCGTCTCAGAACAAGTCAAAGAACTAGAAATAGATTGTGGAGTAGATTCATTATTACATAATGCTTTAGCAAGCGCACTCATACCGACAACTTTTGATGAGCTAAACCAAAAAAATCTTGCTTATAAAATGCCAAAATATCAGCAAGTACAAAGAGAAATAGTTGCTAATTATGAAAAAGAATATAGTCTTTATCAAGGTCAACAGCTAGGGCAAAAAAGTATTAGTTATTATGCAACTGTTTTTGTAGCATTTGGTCGTCCGTTTTATTTAAAAGTCTGCCAAAGATATCATACCGATCGTGGCGGTTCGGATGAAATTATGAAATTTATTAATGTTGCTTGGGATATAGCTCAAGATTATTTAGAAAAGCAAGCAATAGCTAAAATTGCTTAAAAAGATTGGGTTTTTTTTCCTTAAAATCACAGTATAATTAAAAAATAACCAAGTAATTGGCAAAATATTAAGCTTTTGCCGATCGATAATGTTTGACTTTGAATTGGTAATACAGGATAAAACTATGTAGTTTTGTTTAAAATCATTACAAAAATATCGTAAAACATAAAGGCTGGCTATATAGGATCTAGAAAATGAGCGGAGCGAAATGGTTTCTGAGCAAGAGGTTTGGACATTTTAGTTAATGGAGCGAGTTGTCATGTCATTGTTATCATAGTGAGTACTTTACGAGTCCTTAACTATTAATAAGTTAATCTAATTTAACTATTTTCCATAACTACTCTGAAGCATTTTCCGATCGCCATGAAAATTTTATTAGTTGAGAATGACTTCTATCTTAGCGAGCTACTTACAGAAGTTTTAGTAGAAAACGGTTTTAAGGTTCAAACAGTATTTGACGGTTTATCCCCATTGAGTTTAGTTGAAAAGTATAGATATGACTTAATTATTCTGAGTGTTATTTTACCCAAACTCAATGGGATTGAACTTTGTCGTAAACTCCGCCTTAAAGGTTGTTCTTTACCTATTGTGTTTTGGTCTTCTCAAGATTTTCCAGAGTACCAACATAGAGTAATAAAAGCAGGGGCAGATGATTATTTACTCAAACCCTGTAAGATTAGCACTTTACTCAGACGCATAAACTCTTTACTCGGTCGTCAGCTTATGCAACCAATTACAAAGTCAAATCACGATCGATTAGAGCCAGAATATGTCGGAGTTGCTTAATGAAGGAATAATTAAAAATTAGTCAGCGAACAAAATAAGCAGCGATCGCAAGCAACCAATTAATTAAATAAAATGCTCCTACTACCTGAGTTTCCGACCATCCACTCAGTTCTAAATGATGGTGAATTGGTGCCATTTTAAACAAGCGTTTTCCTTGACCTTCAGCATCTTTAGTTGCTTTGTAGTAAGTAACTTGAGCAATAGTGGAGAGAGATTCGACTAAAAAAATACCACTAACGATCAACAAACTCCAAAGATTGCCAGTTAAGATCCCTACTGCTGCTAATGCACCCCCCAAAGCTAGAGAGCCAGTATCCCCCATAAACACTCTAGCTGGATTGTGATTATGTAATACAAAGCCGAGACAGCCACCACTAAGACAAACACAAAAAATTGCTAAATCTGGATATTCTGGAGCGATAATAATAGCTAATCCGAGTAAAGCGATCGCTCCTGTTCCTCCAGCTAAACCATCAACTCCATCAGTTAAATTAGTAGCATTGCTTTCGGCAGCAAAGACAAACCCTGCTAGAGGCCAAAAAAATAGACCCAAAGGTAAATTAATTCCTCCAGGTAAAGCGATCGAAGTAACAAAATTAGGACTAGACCAAAATAACCAGAGACAAAAAGCGATCGCTATAATAATTTGTAAAGTTAATTTGGCTTTAGGGGATAGACCTTTGTTCGATTTTTTCCTGAGAATTTGCCAATCATCGATCCAGCCAATAAAGCCATAAGCCAAAGTAGTTAAAGACACGACAACTACTGTTACAGAAAATTGAGACCAAATTATAGCTAAAACTATTGCAACTGGAACAAAAAAAATCCCCCCCATAGTGGGAGTTCCAGCTTTTTTTAAATGGGCTTGAGGGCCGTCTTCTTGAATAATTTGTCCAGCTTTGAGACGGCGTAAAACAGGAATTACTGCATAACCTAAACTAGCTGAACTTAAAGCGGAGATAAGCAAAGGTAAACTAATTAGATTAGCTGTCGCTCTAAATCCATGGACAATTCCATCAAACGCTAAAGAACAAGAGATTAATAAACCAGTAAGTAGCAGTAGTAAACTCTTACCAGATGGATTGGTTAGACTTGCACCCGAAATTATTTTGCCATCCACGATTAAATTAAGACAATGGTTGTAATTTACTCGATCGATAATAGCAAGGTTTACTCAATCCTTCATTAAATAGTACAGCTTTCGGCTTACAGTACCGTCCGAGACTGCTCTCGATCGCGATCGGCTAATTCAAAACTGCCTCTCCCATAGTGAGAAAAAGCTTCAGCACTTGGCTGTAATACCGAGAGCTAATTAAATTAATCTTCTAAGTCGAAATCTTCATCTTCTTCAAAATCTTCTTCGTTGCTCATTAATTCATCAATTTCTGGGTCTTCACTATCGGCAAATGATTCTTTTTCTTTTGGTTCTCTGGGTATGAGACGGTTATTAGCTTTGAGCCAATCTATTAAAGAAGATTCTTGTTTGAGAGGAATAACAGAAGCAGGTTCGTAACGGAGTTCTTGACTTAAGGCGGGATTTTTCATTTACAGATTCTGAGAAAATATGACAATAAAATAATAACTATATTCTGGGGATAAGATAATCCCTATGTCTATTTTAAATAGTCTTTAACTCTATAGTGAAATTAACTAATAAATTTTTATATTAATAATTTTAGGGTTTGGAAAATTGCTTACGCCACAAGCTCAATATATTGTCTAAAAATGAGGACTGAGCATCAGACTGCATATTTTTATATATTGTTTGACGATCGCGGATCGAGCGAGGCGGAAAATCGGCTATGATTATTTCTTTTTCTGGCTGAAAACCCAAGTTTGTTTTTTGTACTCGATCTTGACTATCGCTCGTTACCCGAACCTGTTCTGTTCCTATAGATTGGGTATTTGTATTGAGTAAATTCGATTCGTCTAATTTGTTTGTAGCAGCATTCAGATTCATAGTGCTTAAAGTTAAACTTGGTAAGATTATTTCTTCAATTAAGCCTATTGCCAAAAGTCGAAAAGCACTAATTTGAATAGCCTGGACTGGTTTATTTAAATACTTAGCAATAGTGTTGATAGAATTCAAACCATTTACTTGTTGCCAAAACTTTTTTTCTAGAGGCATTAGTTTGAGATCGCAGTGAGAGCTAAGAGATTTAAAAATTGTATTTGGTGCAGGTAAGCGATCGGCAAATTTACTCCAATCTTTAATTAACCTAAGAGCATATATACTTACTTCTGTGGACTTAAGACGATTTCCAGTCATCTCTAACCAAGGAATAGTCATGATTCTATCTTTTAGTTCTGACATCTCATCAAATTTAAAAGAGCCAGAAGTCTTCTCAAATAGAGAAAATACTTGATGTAGTTGCATTTGAAAGATAAGACTTACTTGCTCTGATGAGAGTAGACCCGATTTTTTGAGATATGTCCCTAAAGGTACATTGATAGGGCAAAAAGTTCTCAATTTACTGGTAATTGAATCACTCAGCCAACCTCTAGTTTCTATCAGATTAATTAAGCCTTTATGATTTAGGCGATCGCTAATAGCGACAAAATAGCCATCTTGAAACCAAATGTAATAAGTTTTTTTAGAATCAATCCGATCGGCCTCTAGACAGACTTTAATGGTCAAACGCCCCGATTTTTGCTCGGAGGCAATTACTTTAAATAAGTCTGTTAAAGAGAACAACTCAAAAGAAGTATTTATACTCATAGGATCTTAAAAAACACTCTGCTGGATAAATCTAGAAATAATTAAGACACTTCTGCGATCGATTCTTATTTACTCAGCGTTATATAAATTACAGTTTACAAATTGTTTTTTAATGTACCTTAATTACCAGCAAAAGATAAGGCTTTTCCTCGAACTTCAGGAAAAATTGTTCTATTTGTATATACTATTTGTCCATTTACGATGGTAGTAACTGGCCAGCCAGTCAAATTCCAACCTTCAAAAGGACTCCAACCACATTTAGTTTGCAATTCTTCTGTAATTAAGGAAGAGAGTTAAATCTGGCAAATTTTCTGCCGTTGCCCCAATAAAAAAGCCATAATTAACTAAGCAATGATCTGCGGAGCGGTTTAACTTATCATCCAAAGCTGCTTGAGTAGTGGTTAGAGGTCGAGTATTCGGCATTTCTAAAAAAGAAGTAACTCCACCCTTAGCACAAGCACAACTAGCAGTAAATAAATCTTCTTTATGTTCTAATCCTAGCTCGCGAAAATGAACTTGGGGAGCGATTACTCCTGGCAACAAAGTTAAACCAGTTGCGTCTACGATTTTATCCCCTGGCGTTGGGGTAATTTCACTAGAAATCAGAGCAATTTTGCCGTTTTCGAGACGTACATTACCGCCACGCGATCGTGCCATCAGGTAACAAAATTTGAGCTTGAGAAATTAAATAGTGTAGTAGAGGACATAAGCTTATGACAAAAAAAGAAGAAAATCCTATTGTTGAGATTGTTAAGACTTTGGGTACTGCAGCAATTTTAGCTTTTGGAATTCGTGCTTTTGTAGCTGAGGCACGATACATTCCTTCTGCTTCTATGGAACCGACTTTAGAGATAAACGATCGCCTCATTATTGAAAAAATTAGCTATCGGTTACGTTCACCCCAACGAGGAGATGTAGTTGTCTTTTCTCCGACTAAGACTCTGCAACAACAAGGTTTTAAAGCTGCTTTTATTAAAAGAGTAATTGGTTTGCCTGGAGATACGGTAGAAGTAAAAGGAGGAAAAGTATATGTTAATGGAAAAGCTTTGGAAGAAAACTATATCCAAGAACCGCCAAAGTATGGATATGGCCCCGTGCAAGTTCCCGAAGCTGAATATTTGGTTTTAGGCGATAATCGTAATAATAGTTCTGACTCTCGTGTCTGGGGTTTTGTACCTAGAGAAAATTTAATTGGACGAGCAGGTGTTCGCTTTTGGCCTCCCGAGCGACTTGGGAGACTTGATTAAGAGTCTTTTTTGCCTAATATGCTTAATAATACTTTATTAGATGGCGATTGAGGGAAATTAAAATTTTACGTAAACTGATTTTGTTGTTATTACCAACATCTCCTGTCACCCTCCTGCGATCGAATAACAGAATTTAAGCTTAGAAATATATTAGAGAAAATAAGTAGTAGAGGAAATAAGCTTATGACAAAAAAAGAAGAAAATCCTATAGTTGAGATTGTTAAGACTTTGGGGACTGCAGCAATTTTAGCTTTTGGAATTCGTGCTTTTGTAGCTGAGGCACGATACATTCCTTCTTCTTCTATGGAGCCGACTTTAGAGATAAACGACCGCCTCATTATTGAAAAAATTAGTTATCGGTTACGTCCACCTCAACGAGGAGATGTAGTCGTTTTTTCGCCTACAGACACTTTGAAAGAACAAAAGTTTAAAGATGCGTTTATTAAAAGAGTAATTGGTTTGCCTGGAGATACAGTAGAAGTCAAAGAAGGAGAAGTCTATGTCAATGGCAAGGCTCTTACAGAAAAATATATTGAAGAAGCTCCAGAATATAAATATGGCCCCGTGCAAGTTCCCGATGATGAGTATTTGGTCTTAGGGGATAATCGTAATAATAGTTATGATTCTCATTATTGGGGTTTTGTGCCTAAAGAAAATTTAATTGGACGAGCCTTTGTTCGTTTTTGGCCTCCCGATCGTCTTGGCGGACTCGATGAAAAACCTCTTTATAGTACTCCATAGTTATAAATAACCGATCTTACTCAATCGGGTAAAAGAGAATAGGCAATAAATTACACGATTGAAAAATTAATAGCTTTTGGCTATCAGAAGGCCAAATCTCTGCCTATTCTCGCAAGCTCTACACTATTAAGTAATTAATCGGTAGTAAAGAACTGTAAATTGGCTTAGTAAAATGCACTGATTCTAAATTTAAATAAATAAAATACAATATTTTTTGTTAGTCGATCGCCAAAATTCACACAGCTAAATATACTCTAAAAAAATATTTAAACTTCTAGAATACTGAGGGAATCTTAAATTGTATTTCTTATAACAAAAATGCATATTGGTTCGCTATTTAAGATATTCTGGAAATGATAATATTGCTCTGAACTACCATAGATAATTTCTGCCGTGAGCTATACTAATACGATAACGCTACAGTCTGCGCCACCCCACTCAATACTGTCGGATACTAACCGTTTAAGGCTATTTGCGGGTTCTGCCAATAAAATACTTGCCCAAGAAGTAGCACGTTATTTGGGTTTGGATTTAGGGCCAATGATTTGTAAACGGTTTGCAGATGGAGAACTTTATATTCAGATCCAAGAATCTATCCGTGGTGCAGATGTTTATCTACTACAACCTTGCTGCCATCCAGTTAATGATAACTTGATGGAATTGATGATCGTTATTGATGCTTGTCGTCGGGCCTCAGCCAGACAAATTACTGCGGTAATACCATACTATGGTTATGCCAGAGCCGATCGCAAAACTGCGGGAAGGGAATCAATTACAGCAAAATTAGTAGCTAACTTAATTACTACAGCAGGGGCAAACCGCGTGCTAGCTATGGATTTACACTCAGCACAAATCCAAGGCTACTTCGATATTCCTTTCGATCATGTTTATGGATCTCCTGTTATTTTAAATTATCTAGCTCATAAAAAACTACCCGATTTAGTGGTCGTTTCTCCCGATGTAGGTGGTGTTGCCAGAGCTAGAGCCGTTGCCAAAAAACTTAATGATGCTCCTTTAGCAATTATTGATAAACGTCGTCAGGCTCATAATGTAGCTGAAGTGATGAATGTTATTGGGGATGTTAAAGGTAAAACTGCCGTCCTCGTAGACGATATGATCGATACTGCGGGAACACTTTTAGGAGCAGGAAAATTACTTCGGGAAGAAGGGGCAACTAAAATTTATGCTTGTGCTACTCACGCAGTTTTTTCCGAACCAGCAGTTTCTCGCTTGTCTAGCGGAGTTTTTGAAGAAGTAATCGTTACTAATACCATCCCCGTACCAGAATCAAAACAATTTAAACAACTAACCGTGCTTTCGGTTGCTAATTTACTTGGTGAAGCAATTTGGCGTATTCACGAGGATAGTTCTGTCAGTAGTATGTTTCGTTAAGGTAGAGTATCTCTGGGGCAATAAGTTTCTGAGGCGATTGTGTACATCGCACCTTGTGTTTGAGTCTTAGACCATTGGTGACGTTGTTAATGGCTGAGACAAAACTAAAAACGTGCATACTAGAAACTAAAAACTTTTGATAAACATAACAAGCATGAAAAAAAGTCTATTAATTGCTGGTACGGATACCGATGTCGGTAAAACTGTCTTGACTACGGCTTTAGTTGCTTATTGGCAAACTTATCGCATCTCTCAAAGTTTAGGGTTAATGAAACTGATGCAAACTGGTGTAGGTGATGATGAGAGATATCGTCAACTATTTAGTGAAGTATCTTCTTTAAAAATAGTCACTCCGCTTTTTTTTGATGCTCCTCTTGCCCCTCCTTTGGCTGCTAGGAAAACAGGTCAAGAAGTAGATTTAAAAATAGTTTGGCAAGCTTTAAGCCAGTTACAACAACAACAAGACTTTGTTTTAATCGAAGCTTTAGGCGGTTTAGGATCACCAGTTACTTATGAGCTAACTGTGGCTAATATAGCTGCCGACTGGGATCTGCCTACTATTTTAGTTGTACCAGTAAAGTTGGGGTCGATCGCCCAAGCAGTGGCTAATGTTTCTTTAGCTCGTAGTTTAAAGGTGGAACTAAAAGGAATTATCCTGAATTGTTCTCGGGCAGATGTTTACGAAAATATTACAGATTTAGCCCCCGTAGATTTAATTCAGTCTTTGACGCAAATACCAGTCTTGGGAACTATACCCTATATAGACGATCTGAGCAATAAACAGAAATTAGCCCAGATTGCTGCTAATCTGGACTTAGAGCGGATGATTAATTATTAAATAATTAATTTAAATTAATTTACCAACTGGATTTAACTACTCCTGGCAATAATCCTTCATGAGCCCATTCTCTAAGAACATTACGAGACAAACCAAAATCGCGATAGTAACCTCTAGGTCTGCCTGTTACCAAACAACGGTTACGTTTGCGAGAAGGCGCGCTATTGCGGGGCAGTTGCTGTATTTTACGATGAATTTCTAATTTTTCTGCGGAAGAGGTCGCTTTACGAAATTGCTCTTTTAATTCTGCTCTTTTATCAGCATATTTTTCTATTAAACGGGCGCGTTTTTTTTCCCGTTCGATCATACCTTTTTTTGCCATAAATCTTATTGGTAATTAAATATTAGACCCAGTCTCCTAGTGTAACTTTTAAAACGAGCTTAGTGCAACTCATGTAATGGATTTATTTTTCGATCTGATTCTCGTACCTCAAGGGTCAGAATACCAAGCTGTCGATCGAGGACTGAAACAGTCTAACTGTTATCGTAAACCAAAACTGCTGGCAATTCCCATGGGAGTTAATGCTGTCTCCTCTTTTTTAGCTCAAAGAGACTGGCAAAAACAGCAAAATATTTTGGTCATGGGTTTGTGTGGTAGTTTGTCTTGGCAACACCAAGTAGGTAAAGTTGTATTGTATCGAGAATGTCTTTTTCCCTTGGGTGCTTTACCACAATATCAATATACCGATCGAGAGCTTACAACTTATATTAATAATCGTTTACAAAATAAGACTAGTTTAGTTACCAGTTTAACTAGCGATCGCCTAATTTGGTCGGCAGCAGAAAAACTAGATTTAGGTCAAAAATATCAAGCTGATGTGGTAGATATGGAGGGTTCTATACTGCTCGATCGTTTAAGTCACGATAATCACAAAATAGCAATGCTGCGAGTAGTTAGCGATCGTGCCAAGCATAATATTCCCGATCTTAATTATGCGATCGCCTCATCTGGTAAACTACAATCTATCCCCATGGCGATCGCTATGCTGAAACAACCCCTTGCTGCTGGTAGACTAATTAGCGGAGCAATAAAAGGACTCAAAATATTACAACAAATTACTACAGAGTTATTCACTCAAGACAATCTCGATTCATAATCTATAGCGTTATGTTTTCAAGTTAGGACATAAATAAATTTAAATTTACTTAACTTAAAGCTATGTATAGTCGAAAACAATTAAATGTAATATTCTTTTTAGTAATCTTTATTAGTGCATTTTTGGGGGTAATTTGGCAACATTCCCTGCTGAGTCAGTCGAGTAGAGATCTTGCTTACTCTATGATGATGCAACATCAAGATGAGAAACCTATCCCGACAGCGATCGCTTTAGTTCCACCGTCTCAACCTGTCACTACGGAAAAAGTTGAATACGCTACAGTTAACGGTCAAACCGTCACGGGTTATTTTGCCCAACCCGAAGAAAATACCGAATCTTTACCAGGACTGCTGATTATTCATGAATGGTGGGGTTTGAATGAAAATATTGAAGCTATGGCAAGAAGATTGGCAGGAGAAGGCTATAAAGTATTAGCAGTAGATTTATACAATGGGGAAATAGGTAAAACCCCTCAAGAAGCGCGGGCATTAGTTCAAACAGTGGCGCAAAATCCCGACTCTGCTAAAGAAAATCTACAACAAGCTTATCAATATATGGTTAGTCAACAACAAGTACCCAAAGTAGGTGTAATGGGTTGGTGTTTTGGCGGTAGTTGGTCTTTACAAACTGCTTTGCTTCTACCAGAAAAAATAGCTGCGACAGTTATTTATTATGGCGGACAAATTAGCCAATTTAGTTCTACACAACTGCAAACTTTACAGATGCCTATTTTGGGTATTTTTGGGGCTGAAGATCGATCGATTCCCGTATCAGAAGTTCGTCAGTTTGAAGCAACTCTCGATCGATTAGGCAAAGACGCAGAGATTATTATTTATGACAATGCAGGTCATGCTTTTGCTAATCCTAGCGGAGAACGTTATGTACCTGAAGCTGCCGAGGCTGCTTGGTCGGAAACTATTGATTTTTTGAATCAAAATTTAGCTGAATGAGTGTAAAAGAAGCGATCGCTTGTCTTTTCTCGATTTAGATAGGGCGATCGCGACTGGTAAGTATTTTGGTAAAAATTCTAAACCAAATCGGCAAATACTTCTTTGACTGCGGGATGAACAATTTGATGATTTTTGATATTCAAACCCTTAGCTAAGGTTGCATCTTTGCTTAAAGCATCCATACCGAAATTAGCCAGCTTGAGAACATAAGGTAGAGTACTATTATTTAATGCTTGAGTAGCCGTCCAGGGTACTGCGCCAGGCATATTCGGCACGCCAAAATGGAGTACGCCTTCTTCAACATAAGTAGGATTAGTATGAGAAGTTGTCCGTAAAGTTTCAATGCAACCACCCTGATCCACAGCGACATCGATAATTACCGAACCCGCCCGCATTTTTTTGACTAGATCGCGAGAAACTAAAGTAGGGGCTTTTCTGCCTACGACTAAAACCGCACCAATTAATAAATCTGCTTCGGGAACAACCGCTTCTATCTGAGGTTTGCTACTGTAAAGTAATTCTACTCTCGAACCGAATAAAGTTTCTAAATACGACAAGCGATCGACATTGATATCAATAATTTGAACTTGCGCCCCCATACCTATAGCAATTTTGGCTGCTTCTGTGCCGACGACTCCCCCACCCAAAATTACTACTCTACCAGGACTTACTCCAGGCATACCGCCTAAAAGTACACCCCTGCCTCCTTGTTGTTTTTCTAAATATCTTGCGCCAAACTGTACTGATAAACGCCCTGCAATTACACTCATTGGTGTTAGTAAGGGTAGTCTACCATCGTCTAATTCTACGGTTTCGTAGGCGATCGCGCTAACTCCAGATTCGATTAAGCATTCAGTCAAAGGGCGATCGGCAGCTAAATGAAGATAGGTAAATAATATCTGTTCTTTATTAATAAATTTATATTCCGAGGCGAGGGGTTCTTTAACTTTAACTACCAATTCTCGATTCCAAGCTTCTGTAGCAGTCGCTACAATTTTTGCCCCTGCTTGTTGATAGTCGCGATCGCTAAAACCAGAACCTACTCCTGCATTGGTTTCGACAAACACTACATGATTGTTTTCAGACAGTACCCTTACACTATTTGGAGTCAAACCAACACGAAATTCTTGGTCTTTAGTTTCTTTGGGGACACCTATTTCCATTGCCTACTTTCCTTTATAGTTTACTGCTAATACTGTCTTAGCAGAAATTTAATTACTGTTATCGTCAATACTGAGATGGGGATAATCTTTTTAAGCTATCAGCTATCAGCCATCAGCTTTTAGCTTCTAAAGTATTGTTGAGTCACTCAATTTCTTTCAAGAGGGATTGCTGAGTATCATATCGATCGCTCGAGCGCTTTTAATTTAATTATCTTGTTTGTTTAGATTTTTGTTATCTTCAAAAAAAATTTACAAATTAGATAATATAATAACAACAGATTTAGTCTTTTATTGAGTTTTATTTTTTCTTTAGCTGACCGACACAATAGCGATCTTAACTACTAAAGCAGTTTTATTAAACAGAGAAGATGGACAAAACCCAATTACTTGAGCTTATTCAAGGTCTAATTTCAAAAGGTACAAAGCCAATAACAATTATTTTATTTGCTGCCTTTGCTTTATGTCTTCATTATTTACAACAGATTATAAGTTTCTTTCAGTTCGATAGACGTAGATCCTCACAACTACAGCAAGTATCAGATCAGGGTAAGAATATTTCAGATATAAGAAGAAGAAATATTCAAGATCGACTTTGGCATCTCCAGTATAAAATATTAGATCGAACTGTAAAAACGATTACAAATAATTCATATTTGCAAGTAGCTATAGACAAAATACATGAATCAGCCTATGGAAGAATTAAGTATTTAGATTTTCAAATAGCTTTACCACTTTTAACAACGGATTCAGATGGAATATTAGCACTAAAAAGAGAAAAAAAAGAAGGTTATTTAGTAATTTTTTTAAATAGTATTAGTGCCATCGGGTATTTGGGAGCAACTTGCGCTTCTTTATACATTAGTTATTTAGCATTTCCAGGAAATAATTTAGCACAAAAAGATGGCATTGCACTATTGATAGGATTGTTAATTGTTACGACTGTTGGTTTTGGATTGAGTGTCGTATCTCTACATAATGCAATATTTATGATACCAATCGCAAAAAAAATAAAAAAAGAAATTAAGCGATATAAGAAAAAATTTAGAAGAGCAATCTCAGAGTAAAATAAAAAAGAGAAAACTATCTAAGCTTTGACATAATCAATTTTTTTTGAATATAGTAATTAAAATAATCAAAAGGAAAAAATGAAAACAATAACTATAATCTATTTTTTTTCTTATGGATCGAGTTAATTTAAATAGACCTTAAGTTTAATTTTCATTCAACTTTTGTCTCAATTGTCTAATCGCTGCACTAGTATTACGAGTTTGAGCAACTTGAAAACAGTCGGAAATCAAATTTAAAATATCTATATTAGGAAAATAGCGACTACGATCGCTAACTATATAGCTGTTATCTTGGAAACGATAAATTGTGACTCGATCGCTTTTGAATAACCAAACTTCTGGAACTTTATAAGCTAAATAGTCATTCACATCTGTATAGCTAGTAATATCGATTTCAATTACTAAATCTGGTGCTGGTTCAGTTTCCCAGTTAATTCTTTTTTTACCCGCAGCAAACTGCCAATTATCGATATAAAAACAATAATCTGGTTCGATACCACTTCGTTCGGATAATTTCATGGTAATTGGAGTAAAGGCTTCGTACTCTTTACCTAAATGATCGAGAATGGCTTTAATTATATCTGCAACTAAATTAGCATTGCGACCATGTTCTGGTAGTGGACTCATAAACCAAATTTCCCCAGGACGATATTTAAGACGAGGTATAGATCGATCGCCTAATTGCTGAGTTAATGCTTCATATTCTGCCCAAGTACCAGGTATTTGAAAGAGAGATCCTGGTGGTATTTCTATTTTTTCTGGGGAAATAACCGCATACATACTAGTTCAATTGGGATGAGGTTTTTTATATTATCTCTTAGTAAAAGAGTTGTGGTGTTGCTGAATTAAAGTAAGATTCAAAAGAAATGCGATTGCGTTTTTTGAAAATCATACCGAGGGTTCAGCAACGCTCTTTTATCTTTTGTTTTATCTCCACTTTCTCCTAAGTTACACCAGACGTATATTTTTAGCTACTAAGTTGAATCTGTCGATCGATTATTACCGCTATAGCTTGACAAGTCATTTCAATAGGCATGAAAGGTGATTCTGGCCAATATTTAATAACTTGTTCGGGAATTGCAGGAATATGAACAAAACCAACCTTCATATCTGTTTTAAATTGGTTTTTCCAGTGAAGAAAATGATAAAAAGACTGATTACAAAGATGTGTACCGCAATCATTTGAAACTCTAGAGGGAATGTTGTAACTTTCAAGTAATGGGACTAAAGCATCCTGCTCTACTAAAGAATTAAAGTATCCTAATGGAGCGTCAAAGACAACAGGTTCTCCTTTTGGCGCATTACCATCTCTATCAAGAGTAACAAAATATTTGAGATTTTTAGCCATCCGCTCAAGAGCTATGCGATTGTATCCACGTGCTTGACCAAGTCCCAAACAAATGTCAGGTGCAGTAGATTCAAGAATATCATCTATAACCCCTCCGAGGATCTTAGTATTTGCTGGCAGAATTTTGAAGTCAATACAGGAAGAATACTTGGCAATTTTCTTAGGGGGGTTATCGCGCAATGAATTTACTACTAATTCAGATGCATTTAAACCTTCGTCATTGGGTTCAAATCCTGTTATTAGAACTTTCATATTACGATTGCGGACTCAGGTTAATTTGATTCTCTTTTTTTAGCTGGTTTTTCTAATTTAATAGGAAAATTTTCAATTGTTGGGGGTTTTAATTGTTCTTCCCATCTGGCAATTCGCGATTGTGATTCTTGATAGGCAGCAGTCCCTGAGGGTACTAATTTGGCAACAGCGATCGCTTCTTCAATAGAATAGATGGCTCTATTTTCAGCAATACTTAAAATTTGGCTACTCCAACGGTTAACATTTTGAATCATCTGAGTATAGAGGTTAGTTGTAGATGATACTTGTCTGGCTATTTTAATTGCTTGAGCTAATGATTGTGGATTACGACGCTCTGCTAGGGTATTAGCTTCCCGTATATATTGAATTGCTTGAATTTCCGCTCGCCAGAGACCAATTTTAGTTTGAGCTTCACGATATAAAGCTCTTCCTGGTCTAATTTGCTGGGCAGTATCAATCGCTTCTGCATAATTATTATTAGTAGCCAGCATTACTGCTCGATCGAGCCAAGGTTGGTCTTCAACTACTTCAATTTTGCTACGCCACTCACTAATATATTGTCGGGCTTCTCCATAAAGAGGGCTACTGCCAGAAATTAATTGAGCTTCAGCGATCGCTCTTTGCCAAGAACTGATATTACTGCCATAGGCTAATTCTCTAGCGCGATTGAGAATTGGTCTATCTTCGATAATTTGAATCTGATTGCGCCATCTTCTAATCTCTGTTTGAGCATCGGTGTAACGAGGATTGCCTACAGGAATTAAACTTGCTTCGGCGATCGCTTGATTATAGCTCTCAATACCTCCATTTTGAGCTATTTGTTTGGCTTTTCCTAAATGAGCTACATCCTCTATTTCTAATTCCCAACGGGCAATTAATCTTTGCGCTTTTTCATATAAAGGACTATTAATGTCTAGTTTTTGAGCTTCGGCAATAGCATCTTCTAAGCCCAAAACTGTATCTAAATCGGCACTAGTTCCAGCACTAGCAAGAATTTTCCAATCTTTAACTTGTTCTTCGAGTTCCAGACTAGCAGGAATACGTCTTGTAATTCTTAGTAGTTGTCGCCATTCTCGATCGTCTAATAACTCTTGGACAGTTTTGAGTAAACTATCTTTAGCTTCTGCCCGAAAATCTTGGAGATCTTGGAAAGCAAAGCTTTTTTCAGGAATTTGTTCGACTTTATCTAGTGCTTCTAACAGATTATCTATGCCACCCTTCTGAAATTGAGTGTAAGCAAGATTGAGAGTAGACCTTTCTTCTTGAGCAATATTAATTTTATCGATAGTTTCTTGATATTTGGTAGTTGCCCAATATTGATTGGGACTCTCTGTTAAACGTACTGCCCAGACAAAGGCTGCATTCCAGTTAGCATTAATTAATTGCTCTTCTACACCAAGGTAATTTTCTTCTGCTTTTGACCAAATTGTTTCCCAACTGTCAATTTGTTGTTCTACTAATTGATGCGCTCGAACGTGTTCGGGAATTTGTCGGGCAACCTCGATCGCCCCTTCTAAATCTCCTTGCTGAAACTTCTCTTCTCCTATCGCCAAAATGTCTTTTGACCATTTTTCCACATTGCGGTTAATTTCTCCTCGCAAGGGATGATCGTTTGGTAATACTTCCACAAGCGCGATCGCTTCGAGTAAATTATTGACATCTTGCTTTTCTGCTTGGGCTTGAGCGCAGTACAAACGTATTGAAGCCGAGGCTATGGGCCAGTATACACGAGAACAGTTTTGCTCTTTAGGTAACTTAAGCAGTAAGGAAGTAGCTGTAAAACCAATCCCTCCAGACATTAGCACCAAAAGAATACCCCAAAATTGCCAAGTCTGCCACCAAGAAACCTGACTCGAACGTTGTGTTTGCATCTTATTAAATTGCTTGTTTGAAAAATAAATATAAAAATTTAATTGCTCTACATTATATACTTTAATCGTTTATTGAATCCCCCAATAAAATTCGGGGGATCTTCACCCTTTATTTACTTTAAAATAAAAGGCTATAGAGAATTCATCGAGTTAGTTTTTAAGTCTTCTATCAACTGCACTAATTCCGCTTTGCTTGCTTGATAAACTTCTCCACAAAATTGGCAAGTTGCTTCTGCTCCTTCATCTTTCTCGATCATATCTTGTAATTCTGCTTCTCCTAGCATTTTTAGCGCACCTAAAACACGATTAAAAGAACAAGGACAATTGAAACGAACTATTTGGCTTTCTGGGAAAATGGATAATTCTAAATCTCCCAATAAATCCTCCATTATTGCTGTTAAACTTTTGCCTTTTCTTAACAAAGGAGTAAATCCCGATAATTGACTAACACGAGATTCCAAAAGATTAATCAGAGATTCATCGCGAGCAGCTTTAGGTAAAACTTGTAATAAGATACCTCCTGCTGCGGTTACGCCTTCTGCCCCCACAAAGACCCCTACCAAAAGAGCAGAGGGAGTTTGTTCTGATGTTACTAAATAATTAGCTACATCATCTCCTATTTCTCCCGAAACTAGTTCTACAGTACTAGAGTAGGGGTAGCCATAACCAACATCTTTGACTACATATAAAAATCCTTCTGGACCTATCGCTTTACCCACATCTAATTTACCGATAGCATTGGGGGGTAACTCTACTTGGGGGTTTTGGACATAGCCTCTAACCGTACCATCTAAACCAGCATCTACAAGTAATCCGCCCAAAGGGCCACTGCTTCTAATCCGCAAATTGACTCGTGAACCTTCTTTTTTCATATTAGAAGCGAGTAATAGCCCAGAAGACATTGCTCTTCCCAATGCAGCAGTCGCCACATAAGAAAGTTGATGTTTTTGCCGTGCTTCTTCTGTCAGACTGGTGGTAATAACCCCTACTGCTCTAATCCCACTATCTGCTGCTGTTGCTCTAATTAGTCGATCTACCATTAATTTCCTAAATATCCTACTGCAAAACGAAAAAACGAAAGTGCGATCGCTTTAATCTTACAATTTAGTTATAAACAAAAGAAGGAGTGAATAGGTAGTAGAGTAGGCAGGGGACTCCAAATAATATTTCTTCTATGACTAATAGTCAAAGTATCGTGCGTGGAGCATTTTTTATCGTTGCTTCGGAATTAAGTTTTGCTCTAAGTGCAGCCATAATCAAATCGATCTCCGCTTCATTACCTAATGAGTCAATTGTGTTTTTTCGTAATCTATTTGGGTTAGTTATCTTAACTCCCTTGTTGCTAAAGAGTAACACCAATATTCTCCAAACAGAACGTTTGCCTCTACATTTAATGCGTTCTGGATTTGGTATGGGAGCAATGTATTGTTTTTTCTATGCTTTGGGCAAGATTCCTTTGGGAAATTCGATGTTAATCAAATCAACTATTCCTCTAATTATTCCTTTTGTATCGGCAATTTGGCTTCAAGAAAAGATTTCTCATCGAATAGTTATAGCTGGAATATTAGGATTTTTTGGGGTCTTTTTGATTTTAGAACCAACGGGAGATACTAACTGGGCAAGCTTAGTTGCCTTAGCGAGTAGTGTAATGGCTGCGATCGCTTTTGTGACTGTACGTAAGCTTTCGGCAACAGAACCCGCTTTACGCATAGTATCCTATTTTGCAATTTGTGGTCTTTCTCTCTCTTCAATTCCCTTAATTTGGTCTTGGCAAAGTCCTACTCTAAACCAATATTTAATGTTAATGGGAGTAGGACTGACTACGACTATCGGTCAGTTATTACTAACTCGCGGATATCAAAACGCTCCTGCTGCAAGTGTGGGAATTTTTACTTATACTTCCGTGCCTTTTGGGACATTTTTGGGATGGTTGTTTTGGGACGAGTTATTAGATAAAACTTCCTATTTTGGTGCTGTTTTGATTATTTTAGCTGGCTCGATCGTCTTGAGAACTAAAGTTATTTCTCAACAAGGCGATCGTACTCGTTGAAATAAATTCAGTTTGCCTAACCTTTAAAAGTAATAAGTAATAAGTAATAAGTAACGGATTTACAGGCTTTTCAACGATTTCAACTGCTAGGTCGATCGGTTAACAGTGAACAGTTAATAGTAAACAGTTAATTTTTACCTGATAACTGATAACTGATAACTGATTGAATTACGCCCACGTCTACTAGGGTTGAGGCAAAGCGTAATGCGATCGATCGCACCCCCACAATAGAAATAATAAAAGTTTGAGAGTTTTTTCGTGACTTTCTAGGCTTAGTCTAAAATTAGATTAATTCTAGAATAAAGGAGGATTGGCTTGAGATGATTGAAAGCTTGACGGCAGGAGCGATCGCTAAACTTGTCTTTGATGCAGTGATTAAGACGGGGGCAGGTAAGCTAACCGAAGCAGGAATAGAAAAATGCAAACAGCTATGGCAGAAGATTCGAGGAAAGGTTAAAGAGGAAGGTGTTACAGAAGCAGTACTAGTTGAAGTGGAGAATACAAAATCTCAGGAAATCTTAGAACAGCAGGTAGTACCATTCTTGCAGGTAGCTATGCTCAAAGACAAGGAGTTTAAGCAAGAGATTCAACACATTGCCCAGCAAATAAATCGAGAAATTCAAGAAGGTAGTCAAGATATTATTGAGCAAAAGGACTTCGAGACTCATGATAGCAGTGTTGTTGTTGGTAAAGCGGAAGGTAAAACACAAAACTTTGGCGGAACTCACCTTCATGTGGGAAAGGATTAACCCTAGCTGAAATTATAGAACTTGTAGAAAAATCTCAAACATGGACAGGTAATAAACCTGAATCGGTTAGGGTTCTTAAAGCAGGTGATAATCCCAAAAATCTTGCTTACTGGCAGGGACGAGTAGAAGAGATCGCCAAATTACGCCAATGGTTAGCCGATCGAAATACTCGCATAATTGGGATAGAAGGCATCGGAGGAACGGGAAAATCGACGCTGGCGACGAAAATTTACGAGGAAATTGATGGGTTTCCTAAGTGTTTCTGGGCTGATGTTTCTTCTGGGGCAATTATTTTCAGCGATTTAGCCCGTCGGGTGCTAACTGACTTTGGCTGTGGAGTTCCAGAGAAGGAGGAGGAGTTAGTAGAGGCGTTAGTCAAGTGTCTGCGTTCGGGTCAGTATTTACTAATAATTGATAATCTGGAAAGTTTACTGCAATCGGATAGAAAGTGGAGAAGTCAGTTCTACGAGGATTTTTTTCGCACCTGGCTAGAGTCTGGCGGTAAAAGTAAGATTCTCGTAACCACGCGGGAAAAACCAGAGTTAAGAGGATTTAATTATTGGTTGCCCTTAAAAGGTCTGAAGAAAGAAGAAGGGGCGAACTTGCTCAAAGAATTAGGAATCAAAGGGGAGCTAGAAGCTTTTGCTCAATTAGTAGATGGGCATCCCCTACTATTGAAAATAGTCGCTGACTTAATTAAAGATGAGTATCCCCAAGACCCTAGTTTAGAGCGTTTGACAGATTTGGGGTTGGGGAATTTGCGAGAGCTATTAACAGATTCCAGAGTAGTTGGTAATCACCGCCGTGAAAACGTGGGCATAGTTTTGGTGTTAGATGCCAGTTTTGAGCGTCTGACAGATTGGCAAAAGATTTGGCTACAAAATATAAGTGTTTATCGCGGTAGTTTTGATCGAGAAGCAGCAATGGCTGTTTTACCTCAAGCTTCTGAATCTTATTCCCCACCAAAAGAAAGAAGAGAAGTAGAGCAGGAATTGAGAAAACTGCTCAAACGTTCTTTATTAGAGGAAAAACTCAACCACAACGGACAGTTTACCTTTCAACCAGTGGTACTAGAGTATTTAAGGTATAAAGCAGGCGACCAAACCGAAGCACACCGCCGAGCCATCAATTATTACTCGAAGGTTAAAAAACAAGATTGGCAGACGATAGATGACTTGAAGGAGTACCTAGAAATTTTTTACCATCTACAAGAAATAGGCGATCGCAATGGTGTAGCTTTATCTTTAAATAATTTAGGCAATGCTTACAATGACCTAGGAGAATATCCACGGGCAATAGATTACCATCAACAGTCATTAGAGATTACACGAGATATAGGCACTCGCCATGGTGTAGCTTTATCTTTAAATAATTTAGGCAATGCTTACAATTACCTAGGAGAATATCCACGGGCAATTGATTACTATCAAGAGTCTTTAGAGATTACACGAGCAATAGGCGCTCGCAGTGGTGTAGCTTATTCTTTAAATAATTTAGGCAATGCTTACAATTACCTAGGAGAATATCCACGGGCAATTGATTACTATCAAGAGTCTTTAGAGATTACACGAGATATAGGCACTCGCAGTGGTGTAGCTTATTCTTTAAATAATTTAGGCAATGCTTACAATTACCTAGGAGAATATCCACGGGCAATTGATTACTATCAAGAGTCTTTAGAGATTACACGAGATATAGGCACTCGC